>DAIDOU010000371.1 GCA_027458945.1 Acidobacteriota bacterium | reverse complement strand
GCTCCACCGTGTCGAGGCGCGGGTGGGTGCGCAGCGCCACCTCGAGGAAGCGTGAGTTGACCGAGGCGAGGCGCACCTCGGCGCGCAGGCGGCCGGAGAGGTCCCCGCCCGCCTGTCCGAACCCGGTCATGCTGCGCAGCGCTGTGGCCATGCCGATTCCCTCCTCCGCGGTCGAGCCTTTGGCGAACGGCTCTCTGCATCTTACGCCGGGTGGATGCGCCCTCCGCGCGGCGCAGCGGTTAGGCAGGTTGCGCGAGACCGAGGCGGTACGCCCACTCGCGCAGCTTGGCCTTGCCGTAGGCGGCCAGATCACTCTGGAACGGGTGAGAGGCGATCGCCCGGCCCATCTTGGCCAGGCGAAGCCGGCGCAGCTTCAGGTACATGGTGTGGATCTGTTCGCGGCTGCACCTCTCTGAAACGATGACTACGTTCCGCCACTCGATCTCGAAGCTGGCCGATAACCTGTTCCAGTCCATGTCGTCCGCAACCAGGCCCTTCGACCTGGCGTCACTCCACACCGGGGTGCCAGGGAGAGGGGTCAGGACGTAGATGTTGACCAGCGAGAGCGGGTTGTCACGGACGAAGCGGTAGGTGTCCATCATCTGCTCACAGGACTCGTGCGTCTCGCCGATGATGAACGACGCATGCGCGTGGATGCCGTGACGGTGCAGGATCTCCACCGCCTCTCGGTTGGTCTCGACCTTGAACGCCGGTCCCTTGAGGCGGGTCAGTACCTCCTGGTTACCCGATTCGAGGCCCATCGACACCGAGACGAAGTTCATCTCCTTGAGGAGCTGCGCCATCTCATCGGTGATGCGGGTCGCCGATGAGGCGCACGAGAACTTGAAGCCCTGCCGCGGCAGACCCTCACGGAGGACCAGCTCGTGAAACTGGCGGAGTCTTTTGACGTTGGCGATGAACAGGTCGTCGTGGAACGTGATGTAGCGGACCCGGTAGTCGCGGATCAGGCGCCTCACCTCCTCGATCATGTACTCTGGGGAGAAGAAGCGAATGTTCGGCCAGAACCGGGTTGAGGCGCAAAACGTGCATGTATACGGGCAACCCCGCGAGGTGAACATGTTGGTGTGCGGCCGCACCCGCATCAGGTCGCGCGCCGGCATCGGCAGCTCGTCGAGCACGCGCGTGTGCGCCCCGACGACCTCTCGCGCATCGGTCAACACGAGTTCACCGTCCTGCCAGAACGCGATCCCCTTCACCCTGGCCAACTCGCTCGTGGGAAAGGCGCCGTGATCGAGGTAGATCTGCATCAAGTCGCAGATGGTGTACTCGGCCTCCCCGATGGCCGCAACGTCCATATCGCGCGTGATCGTCTCGGGCATCTCCGTGACGTGGTAGCCGCCGACGATCACCGGCACTCCCGCCTCGCGGCCGAGCGCGGCGACCTCTTTCGCGTGGCTGAAGTTCTGTGAGACGCTGCTAACCGCCAGCAGGTGCGGACGCCAGACTCTGATCGCCTCCGCGGCGTGGCGGTCGACGAAGTTGCACTCGACCAGATCACCGAACTGTTGCCGCAACATCGCAATGAGGTAGCCGATCCCGATCGCCGGATACCGAGTATGGGACTCAATCAGAGGGTTGATCGCGTTGACGAACAGGACCCGGACCGGTTTCATCGTCTCCTCTGTTCGGCGAGCCTGGGGGCGTTGTCTCTATTCCCCACCGGTGAGGAGAATACGCCACGCGCCCGCACTGTCAAACTGACCCGTCCGGCCTTTGGCTGCCGCACTAGATTTGCAGGCTGGACCGAGAGAGCGACGCTCACGACGACGAGCCTGACGGCGACCACCACGATACCGGAAGAGATCCGGCCCTCGCGCATCTGGACGGTGCGCCTGGGGGCCACACGCCGATCCGGCCTGGACGCGCCCCTGAGTGCCCTCGCCGTCATCGCGCTCGCCACCAGCCGGTTCGCCCTGTTGCCCAGCGGTCCGTGGAAGTGGGACGAGACGCTGTTCGCGCGCGGCCTGCTCGCCTTCGACCTGCCGTCGCACTTCCCGCATCCGCCAGGCTTCCCGCTCTGGATGGCACTCGGCTGGCTGGCGCGGCCGTTCGTGGCCACACCGCTGCGCGGCCTGCAGATCCTCTCCGCCGCGGCCTTCCTGCTTGGCCATGTTCCCGCTCGCTGCGCCCGGGCGGCGTGCCGCCCCCCCCGGCGATCGTGGCGACGGCCGCGCTTGCCGTGCTGGCGACCCCCGCCGTCTGGCTCCATGCCGCGCGAGGGCTCTCCGACACCCCTGCGGCGTTCTTCGCCCTCTAGGCCGCGGCATTCGCCGCCTGGGCCCTCGCCGGCCGGCGCACGACGGCTTTCACGCTGTTGCTCATGGCCGCGTTCCTGACCCGGCCGATTTTGCTTCTACCGCTCGGTCTGCGCTTGCTCGCCGGCGCCGTGACCGTCCGCCCGCGGCGGCCGCCGGCGGGCTCGCGGTGCTCGGCGCCGCCTGAGCGGTAGACGCCGCGCCGCGAAGCCACAGGTACCGGTCGCAGGGCGCAGGGCTCAGGAGAGGCGACGGCGTGGATCGTGGATCGAAGAGACCGGGCTCCGGAACGACCAGCGTAGGCAGGGCGGGGGTGAACAGCGCGTAGCCTGCGGAGCCGAGAGTCGAGGCCAGGCGGACGAGGCGGGAGGAGCGGAGCGTACCCGGAGGCCACATGAGCATGCGGACCGCCGAAGGGCAACGCCGGGCGAGACGCGGCTTCGCCGCGGCTCACGGGGGGCACGGGGGGGCAAGAGCGGCCGGGTGGGCGGTGGAGCGGCCGCGGGCCCCCCCGCCCGGATAGTGGTCCGCTATCGACGGCGCCTATTCGGTGAGGCCCTGCATCTCGGCCAGGCGCGCGTACACCCCGCCGCGCGCCAACAGCTGGGCGTGCGTCCCCAGCTCCACGACGTGCCCGTCCTCCATCACCGCGATCGCGTCGGCGTTGCGCACCGTCGCGAGCCGGTGCGCGATGATCAGCGCCGTGCGCCCCGCCATCAGGTTCTCGATCGCGCGCTGCACGATCCCTTCGGACTCGGCGTCGAGTGCCGAGGTGGCCTCGTCGAGGATGAGGATCGGAGCGTCCTTGTACAGGGCGCGCGCCACCGCGATGCGCTGGCGCTGCCCGCCCGAGAGGCGCACCCCTGCCTCGCCGATCACGGTGTCGAACCCGTCGGGGAACTCGAGGATGAACTCCTCGGCGAACGCCGCACGCGCGCACGCGTGCAGCCGCTCGCGGTCGACCGTCGGCTGCCCGTAGGCGATGTTGGCGGCGACGGTGGTGTTGAACAGGACCGTCTCCTGGGTGACGAGGGCGAGGCTGGCGCGCAGCGAGGCGAGCGTGACGTCGCGGATGTCGGTGCCGTCGATCGCGATGCGCCCGTCCTGCACGTCCCAGAAGCGCGGCAGCAGCTGCGCGACGGTGGACTTCCCGGCGCCCGACGCGCCGACCAGCGCCAGCGCCTTCCCGGCCGGGATCACGAGATCGAGCCCGCGCAGCACCGGCTTGTTCGGTTCGTAGGCGAACGTCACGCCCTCGAACGCGATCCCCTGGCGCACGCCGGCGAGCGCGCGGGCGCCCGGCCGGTCGGCGATCGCCACCGGCTCGTCGATCACGGCGAACACGCGCTCCCCCGCCGCCACCGCCCCCTGCAGCGCCATGTTCATCCTGGTGAGGCGCTTGATCGGGGTGTAGAGCGAGTACAGGCCGATCAGGAACGAGGCGAACGCCCCGGTGCTCATCGCCCCCGAGCTGATCAGCCGGTGGGCGTACAGCAGCAGGCCGATGATGCCGGCCGCGCCGATCACCTCGACGACCGGCGAGTTGAGCGCCAGCACCTTGCGCGCCTTCATGCTGGCCACGAAGTGGCGGCGGGTGGTCTCGCGGAAACGCGCCGACTCGAACGCTTCCATGTTGAACGCCTGCACGACGCGGTACCCCTTGAGCACCTCGTCGACGACCGTGTTCATCTCGCCGAGGCGCTCCTGGGTCTGGTGCGAGCGCCGCCGCAGCTTGCGCGCGAACTTCATGATCGGCCAGAGGAAGATCGGCGCCCCGACGAGGACGACGATCGCGAGGCGCACGTTGAGCGAAACCACCAGCGCCACCATCCCGACCACCGTGAACGAGTCCTGCACCAGGTTCGAGAGGCGGTCGGAGATCACCTCGGTGATGCGCTCGACGTCGTTGGTGATGCGCGACATCAGGACCGCGCTCGGCTGCCGCTGGTGGTACGCCGCCGACTGGATGACGAGGCGGTCCATCAGCCGGTCGCGCAGGTCCTTGATCGTGAGGAGCCCGGCGCGGTAGATCGCGTAGTTCCCCAGGTAGGTGAACGCGTTCTTGGCCAGCACCGCGAGGAACCCGAGGAGCAGGATCGCGACCGCGTCGTTCGGCAGGAATCGGCGCAGCGACTCCTTGGCGCTCTCGAACCACGCCTTGAGGTCGCGCGCGAAGCCGAGCTGCTCGACGGCTGCCGGGGCGCGCGCCCCGGCAGCCGGTCCGGCGGCGGAGGTCAGGCCCGGAAGCGGGACCGACGCGCCGAGGACCGTGTCGAACATCGGGCCGATCAGGAACACCATGAACACGGTCGCGAGCGCCACCCCGGTCATCGCGAGCGCGGCGCCGACGACCCACCCCGAGTGCGGGCGCAGCATCTTCACGATCCGGCGCAACGCGCTCATCCCGCCTCCCTCGCCGCGGCCAAAACCGCCGCCGCCGCGCGCGCGCTCGCCCCGGGCGCGCCGAGCCGCCGGCGCACGGCCGCGAGGCCGGCGCGCTGCTGCGCGCCCGTGTCTCCGAGCAACTGCCGCGCCTCGGCGACGAGGCGTGCCGCGTTGAACTCGTCCTGCACCGCCTCGGGCGCCAGCCGCTCACCGGCGACGAGGTTGACGAGGCCGACGTGGGGCACGCGCACGAGCCGCTTCGCGAGCGCGTAGGAGAGCGCCTGCAGGCGGTAGCCGACCACCATCGGGACATCGAGCAGGGCGCACTCCAGGGTGGCGGTGCCCGACGCCACCAGCGCCGCCGAGCACGCCGCCAGGGCGCGGTGGCGGTCCCCGGCGATCACCTCGACCGGCACCGCGGCGCCGCGCATGAGCGCCTCGAGGCGGTCGCGGTCGAGGCCCGGCGCCGCGATCAGCCGCACCTGCAGATCCGGCACCTCGCCGGCGAGCGCGGTCGCCGCCGCGAGCATCGTCGGCAGCAGCGCCTCGACCTCGTGCCAGCGCGAGCCCGGCAGGAGCGCCAGCGCGGACGGCCGCCGCGGCGGCATCGCCGCCATCACCGGCGCGAGCTCGTCCACCAGCGGGTGGCCGACGTACTCGGCGGCCACCCCGTGCTCGGTGTAGAACACGACCTCGAACGGCAGGATGCACAGCACCCGCCGGACGTCGCGGCGGATCCGCCGCACCCTCCCGGCGCGCCACGCCCACAGCTGCGGCGACACGTAGATCACCACCGGGATGCCGGCGCGCCGCAGGCGGCGCGCGAGCGGGAGGTTGAAGTCGGGGGAGTCCACCAGCACGGCCACGTCGGGCCGGCGCGCGAGCGCCTCCCGGCGCACGCGGCTCGCCAGGCGCCACAGGCGCGGCAGCTCGCGCACGACCTCCGCCAGGCCCATCACCGAGAGCTCTTCGCTGCGCGCGACACACTCGAGGCCGGCCTCGCGCAGCCGCTCGCCACCGACGCCGAACGCCTCGACCGCGGGATGGGCGGCGCGCAGCGCGCGCAGCAGGTTGGCGGCGTGAAGGTCGCCGCTCGCCTCGCCGGCCACGAGCAAGACCCTCACGGGCGCCTCAGCGCCGGCGCGGCCGCCGGGAGGCTCATGAACGGGGTTGTCTTCGGGGCGTGCATCGCGCACCCGTCCGGTCGCGCCTCAGCTGCGCGGGAACGGATACATCAGCCAGCCCAGGGCGATCGCACCCAGCACCAGGGCTCCGAACACCTTCCAGAAGTAGACGGTGCGCTCGTGCTTGTCGCTCTTCCACAGGAACGAGAAGAACACCGCGATGAGCAACGCGTGCAGCGTCATCAGGGTCAGGTGGTCGACCATCACCACTCCTTCTTGCCGGTGCCGATGTCGTGCACGTCGAGGACGAGCAGGAGGTTCATCATCCCGGCGGTGAGGAGGAAGGTGTTGCCGTACTCGTACGACGGCGAGGTCACGACGCCCTGCCCGAGGCCGACGCTGTGCGCGACGAAGAAGAGCATGCCGTTGCCGATGCTGGCGATCGCCGCCAGGTAGGAGAGCGGGTCGCCCGCGTGCGGCAGGATCAGCTCGCCGTCGAGCACGAGGCCGACGATGAAGCCGATGACCACGACGACGAAGAACACGGCGGCGCGGGTGCGCCGGCCGAGCAGCAGGTGGCCGAGTCCGGGCACCAGCCAGGCGAGCCCCATGAGGACGGCGAGAGGCAGCGACCGCGAGCCGGCCGGGGGCCGCTCAGGCATCCCCGGCCTCGAGCGCGCCGTGCAGCTTGGCCCAGGTCTCGGAGAGGTCCTCGGGCAGCACGCGGACGTCGGCGTTGACGGTCATGAAGCTGGTGTCCCCACGCCAGCGCGGGACGATGTGGAGGTGCAGGTGGTCGACGATCCCGGCCCCCGCCACCTCGCCGAGGTTGAAGCCGAGGTTGAAGCCGTGCGGGTGATACGTCGCCTCGAGCGCCCGCACGACACGTTGGGCGAGCGCCATCACGTCCGCGAGCGTGGCGGCGTTGAGGTCCGCGAAGGTGCGTACGTGCGCGACCGGCGCCACCATCGCGTGGCCCGAGGTGTACGGGTAGCGGTTGAGCAGCGCGAACGCCCGCCCCTGCGTGGTCAGCGTCAGCGTGTCGGCGCCGCCGCCCGCCGCAGCGCAGAACACGCACGCCCCCGCCTCGTCCGCGTGGGACACGTAGGCGAACCGCCACGGGGCGAAGAGGTGCTGCAACGAGCCCTCACTTGCCGCCGAGGGTCTCGCGCAGTTGCTTGCCGGGCTTGAAGTACGGAACCAGCTTGGGCGGCACCTGGACCTGGGCGCCGGTGCGCGGGTTGCGGCCGGCGCGCGCCTGCCGCGTGCGGGTCCGGAACGACCCGAAACCGCGCAGCTCGACCTTCTCCCCGTCCTTGATCGCCTCGACGACGCCGTCGAGCACCACGCTGAGCACCTCCGCCGCCTCGCGGCGCGTCAACCCAACCTGGTCGGCGAGAACCTTGATGATGTCGGCCTTTGTCATTCTCCAACCCTCCTCGGCGTGCGGCGACGCCGGTGCTCAGCTTTCGTGCGGCTCACTCGTGTCCGGCGTCGCGGGCTCCCCCTCGGCGGGCGCCGCGGGCTCCCCCTCGGCCGGCGCGGCCTCGGTCGCGCGCAACGCCTCGTCGTCCTGCTCGGGCACCCGCTCGACGGTGATCTCCTCCGCCTCCTGCTCGACGACCGGCGCCTTCTCGCCCGGTTCGGGCTGCGGGATGCCGCGCAGCGACAGGCCGATCCGCTTCTCGTTCCAGTCGATGCGAATCAAGCGGGTGCGCACGCGCTGGCCGCGCTCGAACGTCCCGACCAGCGGCTGGGTGCCGCGGCGCTCCACCTCGGAGATGTGGCACAGGCCTTCCACGCCCGAGGCGAGCTCGACGAACAGCCCGAAGTCGGTGACGTTGGTGACGAACCCCTCGACCTCGTCCCCGACCTGGTGGGAGTTCGCGAACTCGTCCCACTCGTTCGGCATCAGCTCCTTGATCGAGAGCGAGATGCGCTGGTTGGGGATGTCCATGGCGATGATCATCGCCTCGATCTCCTGCCCCTTCTGCACCACCTCGGAGGGGTGGGTCAGGCGGCGGGTCCACGCCATGTCGGAGACGTGCACGAGGCCGTCCACGCCCGGCTCGAGCTCGACGAACGCGCCGAACTCGGTGAGGTTGCGCACGACGCCCTTGACCTTGCTGCCGACGCGGACGCGGGTGGCGAACTCCTCCCACGGGTTGGGCTCGGCCTGGCGCAGCGAGAGCGAGAGCCGCCGCTTGTCGATGTCGACCTCGGTGATGACGACCTCGACCTCCTGACCGGGGTGGAGCAAACTCTTGGGGTTCTTGACCTTCTTCGTCCACGACATCTCGGAGACGTGGATCAGCCCCTCGACGCCCTCCTCGAGCTCGACGAAGGCGCCGTAGTCGACGACGTTCGTGACCTTGCCCGCGACCTTCTTGCCCACCGGGTAGCGGCCCTCGACGTGCGTCCAGGGGTCCTCGAACCGCTGCCGGTAGCCGAGCGAGACGCGCTCCTTCTCCTTGTCGACGCGCAGCACCACGACCTTGACCTCGTCGCCGACCTTGAAGTACTCGCTCGGGTGGCCGACGCGGCCCCACGAGATGTCGGTCACGTGCAGGAGGCCGTCGATCCCGCCCAGGTCGATGAACACCCCATAATCGGTGATGTTCTTGACCGTGCCGGTGACGATCGTGCCTTCCTCGAGGTGGGTCAGCGTCTCGTCCTTGAGCGTCGAGATCTGCGCCTCGAGCATCACCTTGCGCGAGAGCACGACGTTGGCGCGGCGGCGGTCGAAGTTGATGATCTTGGCCTCGACCTCCTCGCCGACGTAGTCCTCGAGGCGCCGGGTCGGCCGCAGGTCGACGAGCGACCCGGGCAGGAACGCGCGCACGCCGATGTCCACCGCGAGGCCGCCCTTGACGCGCTCGACCACCTTGCCGCGCACGGGCGAGCCGTCGCGATACGCGGTCTCCAGGACTTCCCAAACCCGCATCTTCGCCGCACGCTCGCGGGAGAGCCGGATCTCCCCGAGCATCTCGTCGAAGCGTTCCACCAGGACGTCCACTTCGTCCCCTGGCTTGACCGTCAGCTTGCCGTCGCGGCCGGTGAACTCGGAGCGGGGGATGATCCCCTCGGACTTGAAGCCGATGTCCACCACGACGTCGTTGTCGTTGAACGCCACGACCGTGCCGCGGACGACGTCGCCCTCGCGCAGATGTTGGAAGGATTCCTCGACGAGCTCGCGCATCTGGTTGCGGCTGACGGTGCCCTGGCTCTCCTCCTTTCCGGCGGGGGTGTTGTGCTGATTGTTGTCCTGGCTGTCAACCACTTGGCCTCCTCGAGATGCCCCGGGCGGGGCATCTAACTGCTTGTTTTACAAACGGCAAACTATACGAGCCGCGCGGTTACGGTGTCAAGGGGTTCGGGGCGCGGACACCGGGCACCAGCGCGACGACGGCGTCCACGACCTGCGCCAGCGAGAGGCGGCTGCTGTCCACGATCACCGCCCCCTCCGCCGGCCGCAACGGAGAGTCCGGCCGCGTCGAGTCGCGCAGGTCGCGCTCCCGTTGCTCGGCGGCCACGCTCTCCCACACCGCCGCGACCCCGCGGGCGACCAACTCCTCGTACCGGCGCCGGACCCGCACCTCGGGGGCGGCGGTGAGGAACACCTTGAGCGTGGCGTCCGGGAACACCACGGTGCCGATGTCGCGGCCCTCGATGACACCGCCGGTGCGAGCCGCGAGGTCGCGCTGGCGCCGCACCATCTCGCGCCTGACCTCGGGGATCGCGGACACCACCGAGGCCAGGCGGGAGACCGCGGGGGTGCGCAGCGCCTCCGTGACGTCCTCGCCCCCGACGCTCACCCGCTGGCGGCGCGGATCGCCCGAAAAGCGCACGTCGAGCCCGCGGGCGATCTCGACGACCGCCGCCCGGCCGGCGTCGCCGAGCTCGGATTCGAGGCTCGCGCGCGACGCCAGCAGCGCCACGGCGCGGTACATGGCGCCGGTGTCGAGGTAAGGCAGCCCGAGCCGCACCGCGACCTCGCGGGCCGTCGCCGACTTGCCGGCGCCGGCCGGCCCGTCGATCGCGATGAGAATCGGCCGTGCGTGCACGGCGGGAGTCTATCGCAGCAGCGCAGAGATCGGGTTCCGGGGTCCGGGCTCCGGGCTCCGGAAAGGCGGTGAGAGGGCAAAGGGAAGAGAGCAAAGGAAAGACGGTTGTGGTCTTCCCTCTTCCCTTTCCCCTTTTCCCTTTGACGCCCTTGCCTCTTCACTCTTCACTCTCAACTCTGCACTGCGTCTCCGGCGGCGGTACACTCTCGGCGATGCGGGTCTACCTGGCCGCCGCCATGACCAACGCCGCTCGCGACCTGGGCGCGATCCAGGCCGTGCTCGAGTGCCTGGAGGAGGGCGGCCACGAGGTACCCACCCGGCACGTCGCCGACCCGCGCGGCCGTGCGGTCGAGGGCGCT
>DAIDOU010000370.1 GCA_027458945.1 Acidobacteriota bacterium | reverse complement strand
ACGGCGACGCGGGCGGCGACCGTGGCGGCGACGACTCCGCCGCCGACCGCCAGCAGCGCCGAGGCGCCGCCGGCGCGCAGCGCCAGCGTCCCTACGACGGCGAGCGCGGCACCGAGCCAGGCGGCCTTCGTCAGGCCGTTCGGCTCCGGCGCGGGCCGGAACCGCCGCGCGGTCGCGGCGAGCGCGGCGCTCCAGAACACGCCGCCCCACCAGCCGAGTCCGAAACCGACCGCCCCCTGCACGAACAGCCGTTCCGCGGGGCTGTCGCCCGCCGGCAGGCGGAGCGGGGGCATGGCGAACGCAACGAGCGTGCCGGCGGCGGCCCACACCAGCGCCGCGCCGAGCGCGAACCGCACCTCGGCGAACAGTCGGGGACGGCGGAGAAGGCGGCGCCACGGTCCCGGTGCGGGGTCCCGAGCGCCGGCGGATCGCGACGGCCGGGCCTGCTCTCGGCCGCCGCTGTTCACCTGCTCGCTCATCCGGCGGAAGCCAGTTCCCGCTCGAGACGCTCGGCCTGCAGCTGGGCGATGAGCGGGTCGAGCAGCAGGTCGAGGTGGCCGTCGAGGATCTCGGCGAGGCGGTGGCTGGTGAGCCCGACGCGGTGGTCGGTCACGCGCGACTGCGGGAAGTTGTAGGTGCGGATCTTCTCCGAGCGGTCGCCGCTGCCGACCATCGAGCGGCGCTCGGCCGCGAGCTGCGCCTGCTGCTCCTGCTGCGCGATCTCGTACAGGCGGGCCTTGAGGATGCGCATCGCCTTGAGGCGGTTCTGCTGCTGGCTGCGCTCGTCCTGGCACTGGACGACGATGTTGGTGGGCAGGTGCGTGATGCGGATCGCCGAGTACGTCGTGTTGACCGACTGGCCGCCCGGGCCCGAGGAGCAGAACGTGTCGATGCGCAGGTCCTTGAGCTCGACCTCGACCTCGACCTCCTCGGCCTCGGGGAGCACGGCGACGGTGGCCGCCGAGGTGTGGATCCGGCCCGACGCCTCGGTCGCGGGCACGCGCTGCACGCGGTGCACCCCCGACTCGTACTTGAGCCGCGAGTACGCGCCGGCGCCCTCGACGATCGCCACCGCCTCGCGGATCCCCCCCATCCCGGCCTCGGAGAGGTCGGTGACCGTGATGCGCCAGCGCCGGCCCTCGGCGTAGCGGGAGTACATGCGCAGCAGCTCGGCGGCGAACAACGCCGCCTCCTCGCCGCCGGTGCCGGCGCGCACCTCGAGGATCACGTTGCGCGCGTCGTTCGGATCGGGCGGGAGCAGCAGGAGCTTGAGCGCGCGCTCGCGACCGGCCAGCTCCTCGGCGAGACGGTGGACCTCGTCCTCGGCCATCGCCTTCATCTCGGGGTCGCTCTCGGCGGCGAGGATCTCCCGCGCCCCGCGCTCTTCGTCGACCAGCTTGCGGTACGCCTGGTACGCCTCCACCACCGGATCGATTTCGGCGAGCTTCTTGGTCACCTCGAGCAGGCGCTTGCGGTCACCGATGACGTCGGGGCTCGCCTGCTCGTCGCGCAGCTCCTGCCAGCGGCGCGTCACTTCCTCGAGGCGCTGCATCATCCCGTCCACGTTGCAACTCTACCTTTCGCAAGAGGTTCCGGCAAGGTGCGAAGAGCGTCCCAAAAAAGACTCCAGCCGGGGGACGCCCCCCGGCCGGTTCGGGTCGCAAGACTGGTACGGCGGGTCAGGCCTTCTCGACCTTGTCGTAGCGGCGGTGGAACCGCTCCACCATGCCGGCCGAGTCGATCAGCTTCTGCTTGCCGGTGAACAGCGGGTGGCAGTTGGAGCAGATCTCCAGCCGGATATCCTTCTTCGTCGAGCGCGTCTTGAAGACGTTGCCGCAGGC
>DAIDOU010000369.1 GCA_027458945.1 Acidobacteriota bacterium | reverse complement strand
CTGCGCCGAGACCGAGTTCTCCTTGATCAGGACCCGGTAGCGTTCGAGGTCGACCTTGGCGTTCGCCAGCGCCGCCTCGTCCTTGGCGAGCTGCCCCTCGGCCTGGTGGAGCTGGACCTCGAACGGCCGGGGGTCGATCTGGGCGAGCAAGTCGCCCTCGCGAACCAGCTGCCCTTCGCGGTAGGCGACGCTCACCAGCTGGCCGTCGACGCGGCTGCGCACCGTGACCGTCTTGACCGGAGTCACGGTGCCGAGCCCGCTCTGGTACACCCCGAGGTCGCCGAGCGCCGCGGTCGCGCCCACCACGGGGATCGCGCGCCGCGCCCCCGGCCCCGCGGCCCGGGCGCCACCGGCCTGGCCGCGCAGCGAACTGGCGAGGAGGACCGAGACGAGCACCACCGCGATCCCAACCGGCAGCAGCCACCGGCGCCGGCCGCTCAACCCTGTACGCATCATTTGCTTGCCTGCGGCGTGCTGGCCCTCGCCCGGGGCCCCCGCTCGTTCGCCACGCATCGTTGGACCTCCGAATCGCAACCGAGGGCGGGTCGACCCCGCCCTGTCTGTCGCAGCATACGTTGTCACGGCAACAGAGGTTTGGGCCTCCAAGCGCTCGCCAGCGACCCGTTTCACCGGCGGCCGCCCTCCCCGCCGGCGCCGCTCACCCTCGCGGCAGGTCGGTCGCGGTTCGCCCGACGCATTCGTACTCGAACCCCATGGCGCGCATCTTATCCGGTTCGTATACGTTGCGCAGATCGATGAGACGAGGCGCGCGGAGCGTCCGCCGCAGCCGCTCGAGGTCGAGCGAGCGGAACTGGTTCCACTCCGTGAGGACCACGAGGCAGTCCGCTCCCGCGGCCGCCTCGAACTCATCGGCGCAGTACGTCACGCCGGCGGGAAGCACCTCGCGCGCCGTCTCGACCGCCGCCGGGTCGAACACCTTGAGCACGGCGCCGTCGGCGGCGAGCGCCGCCAGGATCGGGATTGCGGGCGCCTCGCGCATGTCGTCGGTTTCGGGCTTGAACGAGACCCCGAGCACGCCGATCGTCAGGCCGGCGACAGAGCCGCCGCAGAGAGCGCGCACCTTGTCGGCCATGCGCAGCTTGATCCTCTCGTTGGCCTCGACGACGGTGTCGACGATCGCGAACGGACGCCCCGCCTGGCGGGCGATGTCGGAGAGCGCCTTGGTGTCCTTGGGGAAGCACGAGCCGCCGTACCCCGGGCCCGGGTGGAGGAACTTGGGCCCGATGCGCCGGTCCAGCCCCATCCCCTTGGCGACGTGGTGCACGTCGGCGCCGAGGCGCTCGCACAGCTCCGCGACCTCGTTGATGAACGTGATCTTGGTGGCGAGGAACGCGTTCGACGCGTACTTGATCAGCTCGGACGACTCCACGTTGGTGATCACGAACGGCGTCTCGATCAGATACAGCGGCGCGTAGATGTCCTTCATGATCGCGATCGCCTGCGCGTCGCGCGCCCCGATCACGACCCGGTCCGGGCGCATGAAGTCGCCGATCGCCGAGCCCTCGCGCAGGAACTCGGGGTTCGAGACCACCGAGAACGGCTGCGTGCCGTTGCGTTCCCGGATCACCTTCTCGATCAACTGGCCGGTGCCGGTCGGCACGGTGGACTTGGTCACGACGACCTTGTACCCGTTCATGTGGTCGGCGATCGCCTCCGCCACCTCGACGACGTACGTCAGGTCCGCCGACCCGTCCTCCTTCGGCGGTGTGCCGACGGCGATGAAGATCGCGAGCGACGTCTCCACCGCCTCCTTCAGGTCGGTCGTGAAGTGCAGCCGACCCGCCTTCTCGTTCTTCGCCACGAGCGCGTCGAGGCCGGGCTCGTAGATCGGGATCTTGCCCTGCTTGAGCATCGTGATCTTGCGAACGTCGTTGTCGACGCAGGTCACGTCCATGCCGAAGTCGGCCAGGCACGCGCCGGTGACCAGCCCGACGTAGCCGCTCCCAACCACCGCGATGTGCATCGTCCCTCCCGCGCCGCGCCGGCCGGCGCAGCGGTCAGAGTCTACCGGCCACGCCGCGCGGCGGCAAGGCGAGCGCGCCGGCGGGCACGGCTCACGGCCGCAGCCAGCGCTCGAAGTGCGCCGCGATTTGCCGGTACAGGTGCGTGCGCGCCTCCGGCCCGAGGATCGAGTGCGTCTTGTTCGGGTACAGCTGCAGGTCGTACGGCTTCCCGGCCCGGTACAGCCGGTCGACGAGCTCGAGGGTGTTCCCCCAGTGCACGTTGTCGTCGCCGGTGCCGTGGAGCAGCAGGAGCGCGCCGGAAAGCGCCGCGGCCCGGTTCACCGGGGAGGAATCGGCGTACCCGGCCTCGTTCTCCGCCGGAAGCTTGAGGTAGCGCTCGGTGTAGATCGAGTCGTACAGCCTCCAGTCGGTGACCGGCGCCACCGCCGCCCCGGCAGCGAAGACCCCGGGAGCGTGGGTGAGCGCGTAGCACGTCATGAAGCCGCCGTACGACCACCCCCAGATCCCGATCCGGTCGGGGTCCACGTACGGCAGCGTCTTGAGGTATGCGACCCCCGCCAGCTGGTCCTCGAGCTCCACCTTGCCGAAGCGGCGGAGCAGGGCGCGCTCGAACGCGCGCCCGCGCGCCGCCGAGCCGCGGTTGTCGAGCGAGAACACGAGGAACCCACGACTCGCGAGGACCTGGTGGAACAACCCGGTCTGCTTCCCCCAGGCGTCGCGCACCACCTGCGCGTGCGGGCCGCCGTAGACGTAGACCACGACCGGGTACTTCTTCGTCGCATCGAAACCGGCCGGCTTGAGCAGGGACGCGTCCAGCGTCGTGCCGTCCCCCGCCTTCACGGTGAGGAACTCGGTGGTCCCGAGGGCGAGGCCGTCGAGCTCCGGCGCCGCCACCGGCGCGACCGTGCGCAGCACGCGCCCGTCGCCGGCGAGCACCCGCATCTCGGGGGGGCGCGAGGCGGTGGACCAGGTGTCGAGGACGAACGCCCCGCCCGGCGC
>DAIDOU010000368.1 GCA_027458945.1 Acidobacteriota bacterium | reverse complement strand
CCACCTCGGGCGCCTCGCGCTTGAGCGCTCCGGTGTCGGGCGAGAAGAGCCGGATCTCGATCGGCTGCGGCGCCCCCTGCAGGTCGCCGATCAGGTCGGTGAGGATCCCCGGGAACTCCCACTGCACGTCGGGGAGCGCCGTGGTCAGCTCGCGGCGCAGCTCGGCGATCACGGCGTCGGTCGAACGTGTCCGCTTGGCCCTGAGCTTGATCAGGAAGTCGCCGGTGTTCGGCTCGGTGATGGCGAGGCCGAGCTGGGCGCCGGTTCGCCGCGAGTAGCTCTCCACCTCGGGGATCTTGCGGATGATCGATTCCGCCACCAGCATCTGGCGGTTGGTCTCGGTGAGCGAGGTGCCGGGCGGGGCGATGTAGTCGACGATGAACCCGCCCTCGTCCATCGGCGGCAGGAACTCGCTCTTCAGGTGCAACGTGACGCCGGCGCCGGCCACCAGCAGGAGCCCGCACACCCCCAGGGTCATCCAGCGGTGGGCGAGGGCCGCGCGGACGGCCTTCTCGTACACCGAGCGCACGCGCGCGAGCACGGCGCCGCCTTCCTCGGCCGTGTCGGCGTCAGTGCGTTCGCGCTTCGGCGAAAGCCAGACGGCGAGCGAGGGCGTCAGCGTGACGGCCAGCGCGAGCGAGGTGAGCAGCGCCACGACCATCGTGAGCGCGAGCGCGCGGAAGAACACGCCGCTGACACCGTCGAGGAAGGCCAGGGGAAGGAACACGACCACCGGCGTGAGCGTGGAACCGGTGAGCGGAGGCAGGATCTCCTCGATCGCGCGCTGCACGGCGATGCGCCGCTCGGCGCCGAGCGCGAGGGTGGTGTGGATCGACTCGACGACGACGATCGCGTCGTCGATGACGAGGCCGATCGCCGCCGCGATCCCACCCAGCGTCATCAGGTTGAACGACATGTGCGCGGCCTTCATCGCCACCAGGGCAACGAGCACCGCGACCGGGATCACCAGCGTGGCGACCCAGGTCGTCCCCCAGTCCTTGAGGAAGAGGTAGATGATCGCGACGGAAAGGAGCAGGCCGAAGAGGATCGCCTCCCAGACGCTGTTGACCGAGTCGCGCACCAGCAGCGACTGGTCGTAGAAGAACGTCAGCTTCATGTCGGGAGGCAGCTCGCGCCTGAGCTCCGCGAGCTTGGCCTTGAGCGCCTTGGCGATGTCGAGCGTGCTCCCGTCGGGCTGGCTCTGCACCATGAGGAGCACCGCCTCGACCCCCTGGGCGGTGACCACGTTGAACACCGGCTCGGGACCGCGCACGACGTGGGCCACGTCGCCGATGCGCACCGGATGGCCGTTGACGACCGCGATCGCCATGCGCTCGATCTCGGCGGGGGTGCGGACGCGACCATCGAGGACGGTGAGGTAAAGGGTGTGGTTCTCCTCGAGCATGCCGGTGGAGGTGACGATGTTGTTGCGTGCCAGCGCGTCGTTGATGTCGGCGAGGGCGAGGTGCGCTGCGAGCAGCCGCACCGGGTCGACGATGACGTGCAGTTCGGGGGCGCGGCCGCCGACGAGGAACACGCGGGCAACGCCGGGGATGCGCAGGAAGCGCGGCTTGAGGCCGTACTGCGCCTCCTCCCACAGGTGCGTGAGGTCGCGCGTCTGGCTGGTCAGGCTGATGCCGATGATCGGGAACACCGAGAACGTGAAGCGGTGCACGGCGGTGACGGCGGTGGGCGGCAGCGAGGAGCGAATCTCGGCGAGCCGGCCGAGCACGAACAGCTCCGCCCGCACCATGTCCGTCCCCCAGCTGAAGAAGATGTTGACCTCCGCCGAGCCGCGGCCGGTCGCCGAACGCACCTTTACCGCCCCCGGGATGTCCTTCATCGACTCCTCGATCGGACGGGTGATCGTGGCCATCATCTCGTCGGCCGGCATCACGCCGTTGTCGATGAGCACGATGACGCGCGGGAAATCGGTCTGCGGAAACACCGAGGAGGGGAGCGTGAGCGCGGCCCACGCCCCGGCGACGCAAAGCGCGAGCGAGAGGAAGATGATCGCCGCCGAGTTGCGGGTGGAAAGGCCTCCGAGGGCGTGCCGGAGGCTCACCGGCGTTCCCCGGCGGGTGCGGGAGAAAGAGCGCGCCGCACGCTAGCGCCCGATCACCCGAATCCTGGTTTCCTGCGGCAAGCCGTACGCCCCCTCGACGACGACCGGCGTCCCCTCCTTGAGCCCGGCGCCCTCGATCTCGACGAGGCCGCGGTCGCGAACGCCGGCGCGCACCGGCGTTATCACCGCCTTGTCGCCCGCGACGACGGCCACCGCGGCCTTGCCGTCCATCCCCGTCACCAGCGCATCCACCGGCACCGCGAGGCAATCGTGCCGCGTCTCGACCGCGATGTGGGCGTCGAGCATCGTGCCGGGGCGCAGTCCCGAGCCGGCCGGGAGCGCGATCCGCACCGCGAGCGTGCCGTCACGGGGATCGACCTGATCGCCAACGAACTCCAGCGTGCCGGTAAGATCTCGGCCACTCGCCGCCGAGAACGCGACCGAGGTCTTGGTGGACAGATCGACACTTTGGCCGACCTTGAGCCACGCGGCCTCGGCGCCGGGGACCCCGCCGGTGACCACGAGCCGGTCGAGGTCGATGATTTCGGCGAGCGCCACCGTCGGGTCGACCGTGTCGCCCGGCCGGACGAGCAACCGCACGACCGTGCCGGCGAGCGGCGCGCGTACCAGCAGCAGCTCGCGCTCGGCGCGCGCCGCCGCAAGGTCGTTGCGCGCGGCGGCGAGCTGCTGCTCGGCCGCCTGCATGGCCTTCTGCGAAGTGGCGTCCGACGATGCCATCATCTTCTGGCGAGCGAGTTCGGCCTCGGCGAACGAGGCCGCCTCGCTCGCGCGGGCGACGCGGAGGTCGGCCACCCGGGTGTCGAGGCGAACCAGCACCTCGCCGGCGGCGACCCGCTGTCCCTCGGTACAGGACACCGCGGTGACCAGGCCGGCCACCGGAGCGCTGACCCGCGCGCCGCTGCCGGGCCGGCCGTCGTGCGGCGGTTCGGCCGCCACGGTGCCGATCGTCTCGACGTAGCGGTGCAGCGTGACGCGACCCACGGCGCCGACGCGGACCGGCACCACGCTCTCGACGCCGCCCTCCTCGCTCACCGAGGAGGTGCGCACGGCGCGCCAGACGGCGATCGCCGCGACTACCCCCGCCGCCAGGAGGACCAGCCCGATCCATCCGCGCCGCCGACTCATCGGGTCCCTCCGTCTCCGGCGCCCTCGCCCGACCGGCGCGGGGATGCGACGAGGCGATCGATCGGCTCCGACGTGCACTGCATGGCGTCCTCCAGACGCCCGACGGCCGCCTGCGCGCGGCTGCGGGCTTCGAGCAGCGCGAGCTGCGCCGCGACCCGTTCGATCCGTGCCCCGTCCAGCTCGATACGAGAGATGTCGCCGGCCGCGAAGCGAGCTCGGACGGCCCGTTCCCGCGTCTCCTGGTCGGCGGCCGCGCGGGCCGCCTCGGCCGCCGCCGTGCGCGCCTGGGTCAGGCCGGCGGCCGCCGCGTCGATCTCGGCGAGCGCGTGCGCCTGGACCGCGATGAACCGCGCGCCGGCCGCGCGGCGCGCCGCCTCGGCCTCGGCGATCGGCCCGCGGTTGCGGTTGACGATCGGCAACGGGAGCGAGAGCCCGAGGAACCACTTGTCGTTGCTCTGGTCGAACTCGTACCCGGGCCCGAGGTGGATGTCGGGGTACTGGCGGGCGACCTCGAGCTGCAGCGCCGACTGGCTGGCGCCGTACTGGGACAGAGCGGCGAGGACGTCGGCGCGGTTGAGGACCGCCTTGCGCTTCGCCTCCGCGGTCGGCACGCCGTGGCCGGGGCCGTCGAGGCCCGTAGGGGAGAGCGTGACGCCGGCGAGCGCCTCGGCGGGGACGCCGATCGTGTCGGCGAGCGCCGCGCGCGCGGATGTCACCCGCGCGGCGGCGTCGGCCAGCGCGGCGCGCGCGGAGGCGAGCGCCAGGTGCGCCTGCGTGACGTCCGGCGGCGCGACCTCTCCGGCCGCGAGCTGGCGGTCGAGCAGCTCGACGTTCTCGGCCAGGATCGCTTCCTGCTCCCGCAGCAGCGTCTCGGCCGCGGCCGCGGCCTCGAGCTCGACGAGGCTGGCGCGGACGCGGCTGCGGATCGTCCACGCGGCGGTGGCGAACTGGAAGCGCGCTCCCTCGGCGAGGCTCGACGCCTGCGCGATCGCGTAGCCGCGCTTGCCCGCCGTGGTGAGCGGGATGTCGAGGTTGAAGGTCAGGATCCACGGTGAAATGGACCCGGCGGGGGTGGAGGTGCTGTACCCCGGCGAGAACGCCAGCGACGGGTTCTGACGCCCGCCGGCGGTGATTCTCGCCGCCTCGGCGGCGGCCAGATCGGCACGGGCCACGTCGAGATCCGGGCTGAAGAAGAACGCCGCCAGCGTGAGCCGCTGCAGGTCCCACGGCTGCCCCGAAGCCGGCGAACTGGCCTGGTTGTCGTGCAGAAAGCGACGCAGATCAGGACCGTCGAGCGTGCGGGCCGAAAACGCCGCCAGGGTCTTCTCCGGCAAGATCGGCCGCGGTTGGAAGTGGACACAGCCAGCCGCCGTCAGGACGAGCGCCGCAACGCACGGGGCGAGCCAACGCATCTGGCCCGCGAGCCTATCACAGCAACCTGAGAAGCGGTCCGCGCCTCCGCCGGGCGCGGCCAACCCCCTGCGCCGGAACGCCCGGGGCCCCCCCGGGCGTTGCGGCAAACGATCGGCGATCCGTGGCTCGCGGCGAGCGCTCATTCGTTCATCGCCGGGGCACTCAACGCTGGTTCGTCGTGGGCGTGTGCCGATCGGCCTTCTTCTCGGCCGCTTCCCTCGCCGGGCTCTCGTACACGGAGGAGAGAACCTTGCCGTTGCCGGCGTCCACCTGCACCTCGCGCACGCCGCGCACGCCCTTCACCTTCATGTCGAACGACCAGATCAGGCAGCCGTGCTCGGCCTCGAGCTCGGACTCGGCGACGGTGACGTCGGCCGGCTTCTTGAACGACGCCTTCGCGGCGGTCTCCGCGTCGGCCTGACTCACCTTGGCGAGCTTGGCGAGTTCGGCCGTCGAGGCGCCCTTGGGCGGGTGGATCGAGCACGGTATCGAGGCCGCCAGCACGGTCGCGGCCGCCGTCGAGGTGAGGACGGTAATGAGTTGCGTCAGACGGTTCATCGTTCCTCCCGCGCGCCGTTGCAGCGCGCACTGATGGTGAAGAGTAGTCGTCCGAGGTGGCACGTTCATGTCTCGCGGATGACAAAGCCGTCATCTGACGGCGCTCGGCCGCGGTGAGCGTCAGAACATCACGGCGAGGGAGATCGTCGTGCGCCAACCGGAGAGCGCATTGCGCGGCTGCAGGTCCTTGACGACCGAGGCGCGCACGCCCGGCACGAGGGCGAGGCGCGCCGGCGGTTGCCAGTCGAGGCGCACCCCGCCGAAGGCGCCCTGGGAGGTGCGGTCGTGAAAGAACATCCCCTCCTGCCGCGCCGTCGTCGAGGAGCGATAGCCGACGAGGCCGAACGCCGACAGCTCACCGGCGAAAACGTCTAGGACCGGGCGACCGGCCTCGGCCTGGAGGCGCGACTCGAGAAAGCGGCGCTCGGCCTCGACCGGCGGGCCCCAGATGAGCTGCAGGGTCCCCCCCCCACGCCAGCCCGTTGTCCCCGAGCGTGCGGCTCGATCGAGCCCCAGCGTCGCCGCGTAGCGGTTGGCGCCGTCGCTGACGGTGAGCGCCTGATCGGTCTCGGTGTACGCCCGGAAGTACTCGAACCGTACCACCGGGCGCCAGCGGTGCGGTTGATCGCCGCCGGGTGACCAGTCGACGAAGAAGCCGACGCCCGGGACACCCTTGGCCACGAACGACGCCTCGATCCCCGGCTCGTCGAAGGTCGAGCGCCGGTACGGCAGTTCGATCCCGACCGCGACGTGGCGCCACGGCGAATATGAGGCGCGGAGGACCGCGAGGGCGAAGTCGAGCGAGCCGGGAAAACGCTGCGCATGCCCGTCGAGGTCGACGAACGAATCGGCGGCGAACAGCGAATACTCCGTCTCCACCCGAGCGTGGCCGGCCGGAGGCACGACGATCGTGGTGTTGGGAGTGAGCAGTTGGGCGCGGGCGGCTGCGCCCGACGCCAGCGCGACGGCGAGCGCCGCGAGCCCGCGACGGCCAGACCGCGCTCTCATCGCCGCCCCAGGTGACGGCGCAGGTGGCGCGGCGTCTTCACGGTCGCGACCGGCGCCGGCTGTGGCTTGTCGAGGACCAGCGAGTCGAACACCAGGCCGTCGGGATCGTGGGCGGTGAGGTCCAGCGTGCCGCCGTCGATCTGCACCTCGGTGTAGCCGAAGCGCGCGGCGACGAACGCCGAGTAGTCCTCCTTGTGGAAGGTGCTCAGCGGCGAGCCGCCGCCGCCTTCCGTGATGTAGACGACGCCGCGGCCGTCGGGGACGAAGTCGTGGATCGGCCAGGTGCGCTCGTAGAGATGAACGTGACCGGAGAACACGATGTCGACGCCGAAGTGCTCGAACAGCGGGCAGAGGATGAGGCGCACGAGGCGGTTGGGGTGGCCGGAGCTGTACGGCGGCTCGTGGAACCAGACGAACTTCCACGTTTCGGTCGAGGCCGCGAGCGTGCGCACCAGCCACTCGTACTGCGGCGAATCGGCGCCGTAGTCCGAGCTCTCGACGTCGAGACAGATGAAGAGCGCGTTGGCCTGACGGAGAGCGTAGAAGCGCGGGTTGTTCGTCACCCCGTTGGGGGGGAGGACGAAGTTGGTGAGGTACGGCTGGCCACGGCTCGTCCTGATGTCGTGGTTCCCGAGCGCGGGGAGCACCGGGCCGTGGCGCAGCCAGCGCGCGAGCGGCGCGAAGAACGTGCGATCGTAGTCCGCCTGCGATCCCGATGGATACACGACATCGCCCGTGTGCACGGCGAACTCGGCGCCGCTCTCGACGAGGCGGTCGGCGATCCGGGTGAGCACGGCACCTCCCTCGGCGGTGTCGCCGACGACCGCGAAGCGGAAGCGCGTCTCCGATCGGTCGCGCGGAGCGGAGAACGAACTTTCGGGCGCGAGCTGAACCCCGTTCGAGGAGATCCGGTAGTCGATCAACGCGCCCGACGGCAACCCGGCGATGGCGACGACGTGGCGCGTGGTCGCCGCGGCGTCACCGGCGGTGTGCCAGACGCCGTCCGGCGCGGCGTACTCGACCCGTGAGTCCGCGGCCTGATCGGTGTCCCAGATCACGGCCACCGCGCTGTCGGACGGTCGCCCGAGGTACGGCCCGCGGGTGAGCGACAGCCCGGTCGCAGACGCGGCGGTCAAGAGGGCGGACGCGGCGATCGTCGCGGTGCCGAACCATGAGCGTGAGCGTGGCATCGATCGGTCTCCTCCCACGATGAGAGTCACGAACTCCTCAACGCTAGCACGGTACGGCTGGCCGGTGAACGACACCTGTCCGCAAAGTGACGGTTCCGTCAGACGACAAGGCGGCGCAGCAGCTCGAGGTAGCGCCCGGCGAATACGGGCAGGTCGTAGCGCGCGGCGGCGGCGCGTGCCGCCGTGCCGAGGCGGCGGCGGAGGGCGGGTTCGCCGCAGAGGCGGCGGAGCGCGCCGAGCCACGCCTCCGGATCGCCGGCCCACAGGCCGGTCTCGCCGTCGCCGACGATCTCGCGTTGGCCGCCGACCGGCGTCGCGACGACCGGCAGCCCCGCCGCCGCGTACTGGATGCAGCGGTACCCCGCCTTGCCGCGGGTCCAGTGGTCGTCGGCGAGCGGTGCCAGGCCCACGTCGCACTCGGCGAGGTCGCGCCCCTCGGTCGCCTCCGACCACGGGGCCAGGGTGCAACGGACGCCCGGCA
>DAIDOU010000367.1 GCA_027458945.1 Acidobacteriota bacterium | reverse complement strand
CGTGGTCGCGGCCGTTCTCGTCGCCGTGATCGTGGCGGCCAACGCCTTTGGCCTGTTCGACATGTTCAAGGGCGGCACGCTCAAGGACAAGGTCGAGCGCATGGACACGCTGTTCCGCGGCCTCGGCGCCTGGGCGCCGGCGGTGTTCGTGGCGATCTGGATCGCCGCGTGCGTGGTGATGCTTCCCGGTCTGCCGATCGCGATCGCCGGCGGCCTCGTCTTCGGCGCGGTGTGGGGCACGGTGTGGAGCACGGTAGGGGCCAACCTCGGCGCCTGCCTCGCGTTCCTGATCGGCCGCTACGCCGCCCGCGACACGGTCACCGGCTGGATCGAGAAGAACAAGGCGCTGCGCAGGATCGACGACGGCGTCCGGCAGCAGGGGTGGCGCATGCTGATGATCACCCGCCTGGTGCCGGTGTTCCCGTTCAACATCCAGAACTACGTCTACGGCCTCACCAACATCTCGTTCGCCACCTACGCGCTGGTCTCGCTGGTGTGCATGCTGCCCGGCACGATCGCGTTCAACTTCGCCGCCGGCTCGGCACGCGAGGTGATCCTCTCCGGCGGCCAGCCCGACGCGGTCAAGAAGACGATGCTCTACCTCGCGGTCGCGGCGGTATGCTTCGTCCTGCTCTCGCTCATCCCGGGGTGGGTGAAGAAGCGGTACGCCGGCGCCGTCGAGGTTGGCAAGTAGCGGCGCGTCGCCGGCGCGGCGACTCATCGGAGGGGGATCTCATGGTCATGCCACGTCACGTCGCGGACACCATCGCCAAAGTCGCGGACGGCCGCCTGCCGGATGAGGGCGACCTGCGGGCGCTCCTCGACCTGCCGCACCGCTCGGCGGCGGCCGGCGAGGTCATGGCGGCGGCGCGCGAGCTCGCCCGCGAGGCGTCCGGCAACCGCGCCGAGATCTGCGTCCAGATCGGCCTCAACGTGTCGCCGTGCCCGATGAACTGCCGCTTCTGCTCGTTCGCGGCGGCCAACGGCGTCTTCAACGAGTCCTGTGAGTTGTCGGTGGAGGAGGTCGTCGAGCGCGCGGTGCGCTCCGAGGCCGAGGGCGCGAACTCGATCTACCTGATGGGGACCGGGGACTACCCGATGGCACGTTTCCTCGAGGTCGGGCAGGAGGTCCGCCGGCACCTGCGCCCGACCACACCGCTGGTCGCCAACGTCGGCGATCTCAACCCGACCACGGCCCGCCGGATCAAGGACGCCGGCTTTTGCGCCGCCTACCACGCCGTGCGCATGGGCGAGGGCCGCGACACCGGGATCACGGCCGAGCGCCGGCTGCGCACGTTCCGCGTCATCAAGGAGGCGGGGCTGCAGCTCGGCACCTGCGTCGAGCCGGTCGGCCCCGAGCACACCGACGACGAGATCGTCGAGAAGATCCTGCTGCACCGCGCCGCCGAACCGTGCTTCTCCGGCGCGATGCGGCGAATCCCGATCCCGGGGACCGAGCTGGCGCGCCACGGTTGCATCTCGGAGCTGCGCCTGGCCTACCTCGTCGCGGTCGCACGCCTGGCGATGGGGCCGTCCCTGATCGGCAACTGCACGCACGAGCCCAACGTCCTCGGTGCCTGCGCCGGCGCCAACATGTTCTGGGCCGAGGTGGGTCCCAACCCGCGCGACACCGATGCCACCACCGAGCACGGGCGCGGCCTCGACATCGCCGCCTGCCGGACGATGTTCGCCGAGGCCGAGTACGAGGTGCTCGAGGGGCCGTCGCTGATCCACACGGAACCGGTCGCCGCGGCGACCGCGGTCGCCCGCGCCTGAGACGACCGCCGTCGCCCAGCCGTCGTGACCGTCCGCCAGCCCGTTTCGGTCGCGAAACGCCGGCGCCGGCCGATCACCCGGAGCCCCGCCACGACCCATCGCAACATACTTGTCTCAAATAGTTTACAAGATCTATCGCCGTGTCGCGAGTGTGGCATGGCCGTTGCACCTCGAACGGTACGCGGCGAGGCCGCAACGGGCGGGAGGTGGAACGATGGGGAACGACAGGCTGGCAAAGCTCTGGAAAACCGAGGACTGGTGGTCGGTGTGGTTCGGCCTGGGGATCGTCGTCATGGCGCTGGCGACGTTCTGGTCCGGGGCCACGATCAAGGGCTGGGCGGTAACCCCGGCGAGGTGGTCGACGCTTTCAGGGGCGCTCGCCGACCTCGGTAAGAACGCCGGCGGGTACCTGGCGATCTTCCTGATGTTCGCGGTCGTGTTCGTGATTTCGATGGGGATCATGGGGGCAAAGCTCCGGCAGTTCATCCCCGGCTTCGTCACCCTCTTCGTCGGCTCGCTGCTGATCTCGATCGTCTCCGGCTGGAAGGTCATGGAGGACCTCAACGTCGAGGCGCCGCTGTTGGCGCTGCTCGTCGGCCTGGTGATCTCCAACCTGTTCAAGGTCCCGGAGTGGGTCAGAAGCGCCCTGCGCACCGAGTACTACATCAAGACCGGTATCGTGCTGCTCGGGGCCACGCTCCCTCTCACGCTGATCTTCTCGGC
>DAIDOU010000366.1 GCA_027458945.1 Acidobacteriota bacterium | reverse complement strand
CGCCGCGGCGGCGGGCGCGGGCGCCGCCGGCGGCTCCGATCCGGCCAGCGCCGAGCGCGGCACCACCCCGCCCCGCTTGCCGGTCACCGTGCGGAACGCGTCGTCGTACCGCGCCAGGCCGGCGCCGCCCATCGAGCGCAGGATGCGGATTCGCTCCGAGGTCGGCGGGTGGGTGCTGGTGATGTCGGCGAGCCCGCGCGCGCTCACCCCCAGCGGGTTGACGATGTACATCGGAGCGGTGGCGCGCGTGGCGGTGGCCAGCGGCGTGCTGGCGTGCGAGATCTTCTCGAGCGCGCTCGCCAGCCCCTCCGGGTAGCGGGTGAACAGCGCCGAGGAGGCGTCCGCCAGGTACTCGCGGCGGCGCGAAAGCGCGAGGTAGATGAGCTGCGCCGCGATCGGGGCGAGGATCATGAGCGCGACCGCGACGATCACGATCAGGAGCTGCCCCTGCCCATCCGAGCGCGACGAGGTGCGCCGCCGTCCGCCGCCGAAGAAGAACACCCGCCCGCCGAGGTCGGCGAGCAGGACGATCGCCCCGAGCATGATCCCGACCATCATCATGTAGAGCACGTCGCGGTTCTTGACGTGGCCGAGCTCGTGGGCGATGACACCCTGCAGCTCGCTGCGCTCGAGCGTCTCGAGCAACCCGGCGGTGACCGCCACCACGGCGTGCTGCGGGTCGCGCCCGGTGGCGAACGCGTTCGGCGCCGCCTCGTCCATCACGTAGACGTCGGGGACCTTCGGCAGCCCGGCCGCGATCGTCATCTCCTCGACGACGTTGACCAGCTGCGGGTGGTCCGCCTTGGTGATCCGGCGCGCGCCGGCGAGGGCGAGGAAGATCGAGTCGCCCTGGAAGTAGCTCACCAGCGAGAGCACCACCCAGAGGAGGAACGCGACGAGAAGACCGGTCACGCCGCCGCCCGGCGCCAGCGCGTCGCCGAGGACGTAGCCGAGCAGGAACAGGATCGCCGCCATTGCCACCACGAGGGTGGCGGCGCGGCGCTGGTTGGCGCGGATCAGCTCCCACATGGCGGTCGCGGCCTAGAACTTGACCTGCGGCACCTGGCGATCCTCCGCCGCCTCCACCTCGAAGAACTTCTCCTGCTGGAAGTTGAACATCCCGGCGATGACGCTCGAGGGGAACATCTGGATGCGGTTGTTCAGGCGCAGCACCGCGTCGTTGTAGTACTGGCGCGCGAACGAGATCTTGTTCTCGGTCGAGGTCAGCTCCTCCTGCAGGGCGAGGAAGTTCTGGTTGGCCTTGAGGTCGGGGTACGCCTCCGCCACCGCGAACAGCGAACGCAGCGTCTGTGACAGCGCGTTCTCCGCCTTGGCGCGGTCCTCCACGCTCCCGGTCACCTCGACCGCCTGCTGCCGCGCCTTGGTGACCGCCTCGAGCGTGCCGCGCTCGTGCCCCATGTACCCCTTGACGGTTTCGACCAGGTTGGGAATCAGGTCGTGCCGCCGCTTGAGCTGCACGTCGATCTGGCTCCACGAGTTCTTGACCTCGTTGCGGGACCCGACGAGGCCGTTGTACATCCCCATCACCCACGCCACCGCCACCACGATCAGAAGCAGGACCACGATTCCGAAAATCATCGCTCGACCTCCCCTGCGGGTCCCCCCGCTTTGTCGGGCGAGGGCACCGCGCCGATCGTCTCGCCCATGAACGTCGTCACCGCCTCGTGATGCGAGCCCTGGGTGACCGGTAGCTGGCCGACCAGAGAGCCGAGCTCGCCGTGATCGAACCACACGCCATGCCCCAGACAGCGGTCAACGATCACCCCCGGTGTCTGGCCCAACTGCACCTTCTCCATCGCCCGGTCGCAGCGGGGGCAGCGGCGCGGCTTCTCCGTCGCCGCAGCCGGCGGGAACACGCCGTCGTCGTGCACCGGGAGGCTGCGCCCGAGCTTCTCGGCGAGGAGCTCCAGCTCGCCGGCGTCGAACCAGAGGCCGTGGCACCAGGGGCAGACATCGAGCTCGATCCCCTCGCGTTCCGCGACGATGAGCGGCTTCCGGCACACCGGGCAGTCCACACGCCCTCCCGACCCCGGGGCCGTGCGTTCGCATCGCTCGCTGCGCCGGGGTCTTACGGATTATACCGTCGGCGGCCTCGCGGTCACCCGAGCGGCTCGCTGCGCTCGGCGAAGACGACGCCGCGCTCGCCGAGCTGCGCCATCATGAACGCGTAGCAGGCGCGCTCGCGGCCGAGGAACTCCGGTGGCGCCACCCCCGGCCGCGTCCACAGACCGCGGGCGAGCAGCCGCACGCCGGCGGCGCAGGTGTAGCCGGTCGTGCGCGCCATCGAGCTCGTCCCGGTCGTGCGGTCGTAGCGATCGAGCATCTCGAAGGTGCGCCGCACGCGCGCCCCGGCACTCGTCCCCTCCACGATGACCCGCATCGCGGTCAGGTCCTCCTCGCCCGGGGCGAACTGCCAGAGCGGGAAGAGGAGGCGGGCGGCGAGGTCGATCGGGCGCACCGGCACGCCGGCGACCATCGCCGGCTCGGCGCGCAGGAAGCCGCTCTCGCGCAGCACGCGGATCTTCTCGATATGACCGGGGTAGCGCAGCGTCTTCTCGACCATGAACGGCACCTTGACGGTGGCCAGCAGCGAGCGCAGCCCGTCGGTGTTGAACGCTTCCAGCGTCCCCACGCCGGGGAACTCGAGTAGTTCCGGCTCGGAGAGCGCCGGCATCGTGACCGGCGCGCCGTGCGCGACGTAACGGGCGGGCCGGGTGTACTCCTCGAGGACGTCGGCGGGGGAGAACGGCGCCTTGTACTCCCACGGCCAGCGGCGCTCGACGGGCAGGCCGCCGACGTAGCAGAGGAACCGCTCGACCGGCGCGAGCTCGCGCTCCATCCGGCCGAGGATCAGGTTGGAGCACCCCGGCGCCACGCCACAGTCGACGACCGCGGTGACGCCGCGCGTGCGGGCGAGCTCGTCGAGGGCGAGCGCGTCCTCGGGGAAGAACGAGATGTCCACCACCGGCGTGCCCGCGGTGATCACCTCGCGCAGCGTCGCGAAGCCCATCCAGCCGGGGACCGCGCCGACGACCAGGTCGTGCTCCGCGGCGAGGCGACGGACCGTCGCGGCCTCGCCGAGGTCGGCGCGCACGGTCGCGATCCCGGCCACCCCGTCGAGGCGCGCCAGCGCGCCCTCGGAAAGATCGACCACCGTGACCGAGAACTCGCCACCCGCCGCCAGGTCGCGCGCGATCACACCGCCGACCAGCCCGCCGCCGAGCACCGCCACCTTCATCGTGACCTCCCCTTGCCGGCCGGAGTGTAACCCGCCGCCGCTGGCCCCGGTGCTACGATCTGGGCATGGGCAAACGGACCGTTGCCGCCTGTGTCGTCGTCGCCGGCTCGCTGCCGTTGGCGGCGGCCGAGCAGGCCCCCGCGTTCGATGCCGCTGCGGCGCACCGCTTCGCCGACCTCGCCCTCGCCTGTGTGCACAAGGAGTACCCGAACAAGATCGCGCACGTGCTCGCCAGCGACGCCGACGTCAAGCCGCCGCGCGAGCTCACCCCGGCGTTCTGCGGCTGTTTCGACTGGCACTCCGCCGTACACGGGCACTGGCTCCTCGTCCGCCTCTCGCGCACGTTCCCGGACGCCCCGTTCGTGCCGGCGGCGCGGGCGGCGCTTGCCGCGAGCCTGACCCCGGCGCACATCGCCGGCGAGGTCGCGTACATGAACGGTGCCGGGCGCGCCGACTTCGAGCGCCCGTACGGCCTCGCCTGGCTGCTGCAGCTCGCCGCCGAGCTGCGCGAGTGGAACGACCCGCAGGCGCGAGCGTGGGCGCGCACGCTGGCGCCGCTCGAGGGCGCGGCTGCGGCGCGGCTGGCGGAGTGGCTGCCCAAGCTCACGTACCCGGTCCGGATCGGCGAGCACGCCCAGACCGCGTTCGCCCTCGGCCTCGTCCTCGACTGGGCGCGGTCGGCCGGCCACGCCGCGATGGCGACCCTGGTGGAGCAGCGCAGCCGCGACTACTACCTCGGCGACCGCGACTGTCCGATGGCGTACGAACCTTCGGGGCAGGACTTCCTGTCGCCGTGCCTCGCCGAGGCCGACCTGATGCGCCGGGTGCTGCGGCCGCGCGAGTTCGCCGCCTGGCTGGGGACGT
This sequence comes from Acidobacteriota bacterium, assembly GCA_027458945.1. Taxonomy (GTDB): domain Bacteria; phylum Acidobacteriota; class Thermoanaerobaculia; order Thermoanaerobaculales; family Thermoanaerobaculaceae; genus RBG-13-68-16. The sequence goes on along the minus strand of DAIDOU010000366.1, from coordinate 957 downwards.
TCCTGCCGCGGCTGCCGCGCGACGGCGCCGCCTCGTGGCTGCTGCCCGCCACGGTTACCGACCCGACCGACGGCAAGCTCGCCCACCTCGACGGCCTCAACCTGTCGCGCGCCTGGATGCTGGAGGGGATCGCCGCCGGCCTGCCCGCCGGCGATCCGCGCATCGCCGCGTTGCGGGGCGCGGCCGCGAGCCACCGCGCGAGTGGCCTCGCGGCGGTCACCGGTGCGCACTACGAGGGTGGCCACTGGCTCGGGAGCTTCGCCGTGTACCTGGTCACCGGGCGCGGCCTCCCCACGAAGCAGGGCGGCGGACAGAAGTAAAAAGGGAAAAGGGAAAAGGGAAGAGGGTAAAGGAAAGGCAGAGGCCTTGCAGGCCTTTGTCTTCCCTTTGCCCTTTCACCTCTTCCCTTTTCCCGCTTCTTCACTGCCAGCGGAACAGCTTGAGGGCCAGGGCGAAACTTACCACGCACCAGGCGACCATGACGGCGAGGGCGGGCCAGCAGGCGGCCAGCCGCGCGCCGTCGTTCATCACCGCGCGCAGCGCGTCGTTGAGGGCGGACAGCGGCAAGGCGCGGATGAACGGTTGCGCCGCCGCTGGGAAGCGCTCATAGGAGAAGAAGCTCCCCGAGGCGAGCCACATCGGGAGCTGCACCAGGTTCATCCAGCCGGAGACGCCCTCGACGGTGCGCGGCCGCGCCGCCACGAGCAGGCCGATCCCGGCGAACATCAAGGCGCCGAGCAGCGCCACGACCGCGAGGGCGACGATCGAGCCGCGGACCGCGACGCCGAACAGGAGCCACCCGAACCCCACGACCACGGCCACCTCGAGCACGAGGCCGACGAGGCGCGAGAGGATGAACGAGAGCAGGTAGTCGGAGCGGCGCATCGGCGTCGCGGCGAAGCGCTTGAGCAGCTTGCGAGTGCGCGCCTGGACGACGGCGAACCCGAGGCCCCACAT
>DAIDOU010000365.1 GCA_027458945.1 Acidobacteriota bacterium | reverse complement strand
GGCGGCGCTGCTCGTCGGCGTGCGCGAGGCGGCGCTGGCGTCGGGGTCCGCGTGCACTTCGGCCGACCCCAAGCCGTCGCACGTGCTGCTGGCGATGGGACGGAGCAAGGCGCTCGCCAACGCGAGCCTGCGCTTCTCGCTCGGCCGCGGCAACGACGTCCGGCGCTTGGCTCGCGCGTGCCTCCGCCGGCCGGGCGTCCCGGCCGGGCGGCCATTCTAAACCTCAGCTCTGGAGCGGCAAGCTCGAGAAGGCGGGAAAAGGGAAGAGGGGAAAGGGAAGAGGGCAAAGGGAAGGCAAAGACACGGCCGAAATCGGTCTTGCCGTTCCTCTTCCCTTTACCCTCTTCCCTCTTACCTGCTTCTCCAGAGCGGGGAGCCGGCGCGCAGGCGCTCGACCTCGCGCACGACCGCGGCGGCGACGGTCTCGACCTCCGCGGCCGTGTTGTCGCGACCGAGCGAGAAGCGCAGGCTCGCGTTGGCGAGTGTCTTGCTCCTTCCCATCGCCAGCAGCACGTGCGACGGCTTGGGGTCGGCCGAGGTGCACGCGGACCCCGACGCCAGTGCCGCCTCGCGCACGCCGACGAGCAGCGCCCCGCCGTCGACCCCCGCGAACGAGAGGTTGAGGGTGTTCGGCAGCCGGTGCTCGGGGTCGCCGTTGACGGTCACCGCGTCGAGCCGCGAGACGATGGCGTCCTGCAGCCGGTCGCGCAGCCCGGCCAGGCGCGGGCCCTCGGCTGCCATCTCCGCGACGGCGATCTCGAGGGCGCGCGCGAAACCGACGATGCCGGGGACGTTCAGCGTGCCCGAGCGCAACCCTTGCTCGTGGCCGCCGCCGTCGAGGATCGGGATCAGGCGCAGGCGCGGCTTCCGGCGGCCCACGTACAGCGCGCCGACACCTTTCGGGCCGTAGAGCTTGTGCGCCGAGAGCGAGAGCAGGTCGACCCCGAGAGCGCCGACGTCGACCGGCACCTTGCCGGCGGCCTGGGTGGCGTCGCAGTGGAGCAGGACCCCGCGCTCGCGGCAGAGCGCGGCGGCCGCCGCGATCGGGTGGAGTGCGCCGGTCTCGTTGTTCGCCAGCATCAGCGAGACCAGGCCGGTCGCCGGCGTGAGCGCGCCGGCGAGCCGCTCGAGGTCGAGGCGGCCGTCGCCGTCGACCGGGAGCACCGTGGCGGAGATCCCCTCGCGGGCGAGCGCCGCGCACGGATCGAGGACGGCCTTGTGCTCGGTCGCGCAGGTCACGACGTGGGTGCGCCCGGGCGCGAGCGCCCGCGCCGCCCCCTTGATCGCCAGGTTGTTCGCCTCGGTGGCGCCGGACGTGAGCACGATCTCCTCCGGGTGCGCCCCGATGGCGGTCGCGATCCGGGCGCGGGCGCCTTCGGCGAGCTTCGCGGCCGCCCAGCCGTAGGCGTGGGTGCGCGAGGCGGCGTTGCCGAACTGTTCGCAAAAGCACGGCAGCATCGCCTCGAGCACCCGGGGGTCCACCGGCGTCGTCGCGTTGTGGTCCATGTAGATCGGCCGCGTCATCTCGCGCCTCCCCGGGCCGCAGCGGACGGCCCGGCGAGAGTGTGCCAGAACGCCAGCTCGGGAGGGAGCGTGCCCGCCGCGGTCACGACGGTCGCGGCGGCCGCCACCGGGATCAGCCGACTGTCGTCGCCCCGCCGGGCGAGGATGACCGCGATCTCGACGCCCTCGCCGGTGCCGGTGGACCACTTGAGGCCGAAGTGGCCGAAACGATCGACGACGAACGGAGACGCGACGTCATCCCCGCGCGCCGTACCGGCGCCCGGTTCCGAGGGGCGGTTGGCGGCGAACGTGACCCGGGGTGGGGGATACCGGTAGGCGTGGATCGCGTTCGCCGCGGCCGGCGAGAACGGCCGCGGCAGCGGTTCCCAGAGGATCTGCGCCGCCGCCGGGCGCCACGGTCGCGCGAGCGCGCCGGCGAGCGCGACCGCGCCCCGCGGCCGCGCGACCGCGGCCGGCGCCGACCACTCGGTCGCGACCTCGACGGCCAGCTCGTGGGTCTCGCGCAGCTCGCCGCCGCGAACCGCGAGCCCGATGCCGAGGTGGGTGGTGTCGGGGTCCAAGATCGTTCGCCGGTGCCCGTCGTCCGGTGGGACCTCGGCCAGCATCGAGGCGAGTCTGCGCATCAAGATCGCGTCCACGGCGCTCGCGGGGATCGTCGCGAAGCTCGAGTACCGCGCCGCGTTCTCGCGGTGGAAGCCGTGCCCGCCGGCGAGGAGGTAGCGGAGGTACGGCGGCACCCCGGAGCGGGAGAAGTGCCCCTGGGTCCCCTCCTCGATGAGGACCTCGCAGTGGGCGTTGCCCACCCGCTCGAGGACGGCGTCGGTCGCAAGCCCGCCCAGGCCGGCGTCGGCGCGAGCCCGGTTGAGCCTGGCCATGACGGCCGCCCGCTCGGCCGCCAGCGGGCACGCCGCGGGCGCCGGGGTCGAAACGACGGGTGTCGGGCGGAGCCGGGCGCACGCCGGCACTCCCGCCAGGACCAAGATGCAGGCGGTCAACCGGTTGTGGTAGCCTCCGCGCGAGCGGCGATGGTTCATTTCGGTACCTCCGGTTGGCGCGGCGTGGTGGGCCAGGACTTCACCTTCCGCAACGTGCGCCTGGTTCTCGACGCGACGGTCGAGGTCCTGCGCCGGCGCGGGGAGGTGGGCGAGGTCATCGTTTCGTACGATACGCGCCTGCTGTCGGAGAAGTTCGCCCGCGAGGCCGTCGATGTGCTCACCCACCACGGCGTCGCGGCCGTGATCTCCGAGCGCGACCTGCCGTCGCCGTGCGTCGCCTACGCCGTCCGCGAGCGCGCCGCCTCCCTCGGGGTCACGTTCACCGCCTCGCACAACCCGGCCGAGTACAACGGCATCAAGTTGTTCACCCGTGAGGGGACGGCGGCCGAGCGGGAGCTCACCGGCGAGATCGAGGCGGTCGTGGCCGCGCGTGCCGCGACGTTCGACGAGTTCTACGTGCCGCAGCCCGCCCTGGCGCGGACCGCGCCGCTGTTCGAGGGGTACCTCGCGAGCCTCGACCGTGACCTCGACTGGGACGCGATCGCGGGGAGCGGGCTGGTCGTCGCGGTGGACCCCCTGTTCGGCAGCGCGCGGGAGTTCATCGACCGGGTGCTGATCGCCCACGGGGTCGCCACGCACGTGGTGCACAACACCAAGGATCCCTACTTCGGCGGCTACGCCCCCGAGTGCACGCCGCAGAACCTCGGCGGCCTGCGGGAGAAGGTGAGGGTTTCCCGGGCCGGGATCGGGCTTGCCACCGACGGCGACGCCGACCGCTTCGGCGTGCTCGACAACGAGTGTCGCTCCGTCCCGCCGAACCTGGTGATCGCGCTGCTCGTCGAGTACCTGGTCGGCCGCCGCGGCACCGGTGGCGGGATCGGCCGGACGCTGGCCACGACCCGGCTCGTCGACCGGATCGCCCGCGCGGCCGGCCGCGAGGTGGTCGAGACGCCGGTCGGGTTTCATTACTTCGGGCCGCTCTTCCGCTCCGGGGCGATCGCGGTTGCGACCGAGGAGTCGGCCGGCCTCGGCGTGGCGTCCCACCTGCCCGGCCGGGACGGGATCTATGCCGCGCTCCTGATGGCCGAGCTCGTGGCGGTGGCGGGGAAGCCGCTCGCGGAGCTGGTGCGCGCGCTGTACGCGCGCCACGGCATGCTGGTGTCGCGCCGCGTGCAGGTGCCGCTCTCAGAACGTACCCGCGCCTCTGTGGCGGCGCTCGGGGCGAAGGTGTTCAAGGAGTTCGGCGGGCAGAAGGTCACCCGGGTGGACCGGCGCGACGGGATCCTGCTCGAGCTCGCGGACGGCAGCTGGGTGCTGGCCCGCCCGGCGGGGACCGAGCCGAAACTCAGGATCTACGCCGAGGCGACCTCGAGTCGGCAACTGCGCGCGCTCGTTCGCGAGGTGCGCGCGGTGGTGCGCGAGGCCGAGGAGAAGCTGCCGCATGCTCGCGGCTGACGGGGCCACGGCGCGCCCGGCCGCGGGCGGGGGCGTCGGGTCCGCCGGAAGGAGCCCGTTGAGCCGGTGAGGCTGGCAGGTCGCAGGTTCCTCTGGGTGGTCGTCCCCGTGCTGATCGCGCTGATCGGGTGGGGTTGGTGGAGCGCGGTCGCCGCGCAGCGGGCGACGCGGCTGGAGCTCGAAGCGCTGCGCGCCCGCAAGCAGCAGCTCGAGCAGACCAACCGCGCGCTGCAACGCGAGGTCGACGCGCTCAAGAACGACCCGGCGGAGCGGGCCCGCGCCGCCCGCAAGGTCCTCGATGCGGCGGCGCCCGGTGAGATCCTGGTGATCGTTCCGCGACCGACGCCGACGAGGGGTGCAAAATAGAGCCTATGGCCGAACCCACCCGCCTGGGGCGGTACCAGATCGAGTCCGTCCTCGGCAAGGGGGCGATG
>DAIDOU010000364.1 GCA_027458945.1 Acidobacteriota bacterium | reverse complement strand
TCGGCGCCGGCGAGCGCCCCCTCGACGACGTGCTGCGGGTGGCGCACCGAGGCGACGAGCACCTGCGTCGGGAACTCGTAGGCGTCGTAGATCTGCACGATCTCGCGCACGAGCTGCATCCCGTCCTGGCCGACGTCGTCGATGCGGCCGACGAACGGGCTGACGTAGGTGGCGCCCGCCTTGGCGACGAGCAGCGCCTGCGCCGGCGAGAAGCACAGCGTCAGGTTGGTCGCGATCCCCTCCTCGGAGAAGCGGGAGCAGACCTTGACGCCGTCCTCGGTGATCGGCAGCTTGACGACCACGTTCTCGGCGATGCCGGCGAGCTCGTGCCCCTCGCGCTCCATCCCCTCGGCGTCGGTGGCGATGACCTCGGCGGAGACCGGCCCCGCGACGATGCGGCAGATCTCGGCGACGAGCTCGTGGTAGCTGCGCCCTTCCTTGGCGACGAGGGAGGGGTTCGTGGTGACACCGTCGAGGATCCCCCACGAGGCGGCCTCGGTGATTTCGGCAACGTTCGCGGTATCGATGAAGAGCTTCATGTCGTCCCTCCCGTGGTCTAGAACAGCGACTCCTGCCCGTTTCCATCCCCGGCGCCGTCGGCGTCCTCGCCCTCCTCGCGCTCGGCGAGGCGAGCGACCGCGACGACCTTGTCCTCCGGGCCGATGTCGATGAGCTTGACCCCCTGGGTGGCGCGGCCGATGCGGCGCACCCCCGAAGCCGAGGTCCGGATCATCATCCCCTGCGCGGTGACGAGCATGATGTCCTCGTCGCCGCTGACGTGGCGCATGCCGGCGACGCTGCCGGTCCGCGACGTCACCCGCATCAGCATGATCCCCTTGCCGCCGCGCCCCTGCTCGCGGAACTCCGCCACCGGGGTACGCTTGCCGAAGCCGCGCTCGGCGACGACCAGGATGTCGCCGGCGTCGTCCGCCGGGAACGCCGCCAGCGTCTCGACGAAGTCCTCGCCGCGCACCGAGATGCCGCGCACCCCGGCGGCCACGCGGCCCATCGGGCGCACGCCGGACTCGGGGAAGCGGATCCCCATGCCGTTGTGGGTGCCGAGGAAGACGTGGCTCGCCCCGTCGGTGAGGCGGACGTCGAGCAGGTCGTCGCCCTCCTCGAGGGTGACCGCGATGATCCCGGTGGAGCGCGGGTTGGCGTAGGCGGCCAGCTCGGTCTTCTTGACCTTGCCTTTCTTGGTCGCGAAGAGGAGAAACCGCTCGGCGTCGAACTCCTTGACCGCGACGAGCGCCGCCACCTTCTCGTCCTGCGCCACCGGCAGCAGGTTGACGATCGCCTTGCCGCGCGCGGCCGGGCTCGCCTCGGGGACCTCGTGCACCTTGATCCCGTACACCTTCCCCACCGAGGTGAAGACGAGCAGGAAGTCGTGCGTCGAGGCGACGAACAGGTGCTCGACCGGGTCCTCGTCGCGTACCGCCGCGCCGCGCCGCCCGCGGCCGCCGCGCCGCTGGGCGCGGTAGGTGGAGACCGGCGCCCGCTTGATGTACCCCGAGCGCGTCACGGTGACGACGACGTCCTCCTCGACGATGAGGTCCTCGATCGAGAACTCGGCCTCCTCGGGGAGCAGCTCGGTGCGCCTGGGGTCCGCGAACCGGCGCTTGGTCTCCTCGAGCTCGCCGACGATGATGTCGAGCACGAGGCGCTCGTCGGCGAGGATCGCCTTGAGCCGCTCGATCAGCGCCATGACGTCCTTGTACTCGGCGACGATCTTGTCGCGCTCGAGGGCGGTGAGGCGCTGCAGCCGCATGTCGAGGATCGCCTGCGCCTGCAGCTCGGAGAGGCCGAAGTTGCCCATCAGGGCGGTCTTCGCCGACGGCGGGTCGGCGGCGGCGCGGATCGTCTTGATGACGGCGTCGAGGTGGTCGAGGGCGATGACGAGCCCTTCGAGGATGTGGGCCCGCTCCTGGGCGCGCGCCAGCTCGTACCGCGTGCGCCGCGTGACGACTTCCTTGCGGTGCTCGATGAAGTACGCGAGCATCTGCGGCAGCGTCAGCACCCGCGGCTGGTTGTCCACGATGGCGAGGAAGGTGATCCCGAAGCTCGACTGCATCGGGGTCATCTTGAAGAGCTGGTTGAGCACGACCTGCGGCACCGCGTCGCGCTTGAGCTCCACCATGACGCGGATGCCGTCGCGGTCGGACTCGTCGCGCAGGTCGGAGATCCCGTCGATCTCCTTGGCCTGCACCAACTCGGCGATGCGCTCGACGAGGCGCGCCTTGTTCACCTGGTACGGCAGCTCGCTGATGATGATCGCGACGCGCTCGCCCTTCTTCTGGTGCTCGATGCGGGCGCGCGCCTGCATCTGGATCGAGCCGTGGCCGGTCGCGTACGCCTCGCGGATCCCGGCGATGCCGCGGATGATGCCGCCGGTCGGGAAGTCGGGGCCGGGAAGCAGCTTGATCAGCTCGTCGAGGGTGGTGTCGGGTTTGCGGGCGAGCGCCACGCAGGCGTCCACCACCTCGCCGAGGTTGTGCGGCGGGATGTTCGTCGCCATCCCGACCGCGATCCCGGACGAGCCGTTGACCAGCAGGTTGGGGAACTTGGCCGGCAGCACGACGGGCTCGCTGAGGGAGCCGTCGTAGTTCGGGATCCAGTCGACGGTCTCCTTGCCGAGGTCGTCGCCGAGCATCTCCTCGGTGAGGCGGGCCAGGCGCACCTCGGTGTACCGCATCGCGGCGGCGCTGTCGCCGTCGATCGAGCCGAAGTTCCCCTGCCCGTCCACGAGCATGTGGCGCATCGAGAACGGCTGCGCCATGCGCACCAGCGTGTCGTAGATCGCCGCGTCGCCGTGGGGGTGGTACTTGCCCATGACGTCGCCGACGATGCGCGCCGACTTGCGGTACGGCTTCCCCGCGGTGCAGCCCTGCTCCCACATCCCGTAGAGGATCCGGCGGTGCACCGGCTTCAACCCGTCGCGCACGTCGGGAAGGGCGCGGCCGATGATGACGCTCATGGCGTAGTCGAGGTAGGAGCGCTTGAGCTCCTTCTCGATGGCGACCGGGATCCGTTCCTCCCGGGCAAAGAGCGAATCGGGCATAGGTTCCAGTTCCCTCTCTCTAGACGTCGAGGTTCACGACCTCGAGAGCGTTCTTCTCGATAAACGCGCGCCGCGGCTCGACCGCGTCGCCCATCAGCACGGTGAACAGCTCGTCGGCCTCGGCCGCGTCCTCGACCCGGACCTGGAGGAGGCGGCGGCTCTCCGGGTTCATCGTGGTGGCCCAGAGCTGCTCGGCGTTCATCTCGCCGAGGCCCTTGTAGCGCTGGATCGAGAGCCCGTGGCGGGCGCTCTCGTACACCCGGGTGACGAGGTCGTGCGCCGACTCGAACGTCTCCTTGACCGACTCGAGCTCGAGGTGGAACGGCGGCACGTCGAACTCCTTGAGGTGCTTGTGGAGGTCGAGCAGCTGCGTGTACTCGTAGGTGCGGACCAGGTCGTAGCCGAGCTCGACCACGCGGCGGCGGCCGTTCTTGTTGTGGGTGACGCGCACGAGCAGGCCGCCGTGCTCCTCGTCGGCCGCGGTCGCCGCGTCGCCGAACTCCTCGGCGCGCAGCTCCTCGGCGAACCCTTCCATGAGCTTGGCGTCGGCGAGCTGCTCGCGGTGCGCGACGCCGAGGCGCAGCAGCGCCATCACCAGGTCGTGCGGCCAGCCGCGCTGGTCGAGGCGCTCGAGGTGCTCGAGCGAGCGCTCGATGCGGCGGATCGCGTCCTTGAGCTCCTTCCCCCGCAGCGTCCGGCCGCTCCCGGCGAGTGTCAGCGTGGCGCCGTCCGAGAGCCGGTCGAGCAGGAACGCGGAGAGCTCGCTGTCGTCCTTGAGGTAGCGCTCGTCCTTCTTGTGCGCGACCTTGTACAGCGGCGGCTGCGCGATGTACAGGTAGCCGCGCTCGATCACCGCCCGGAAGTGGCGGAAGAAGAAGGTCAGCAGCAGGGTGCGGATGTGGGCGCCGTCGACGTCGGCGTCGGTCATGATGATGACCTTGTGGTAGCGCAGCTTGGCGACGTCGAAGTCGTCGGCGCCGATCCCCGTGCCGAGGCACTGGATGATGGTGCGGATCGCCTCGCTCGACAGCATCTTGTCGAAGCGCGCCTTTTCCACGTTGAGGATCTTGCCCTTGAGCGGCAGCACCGCCTGGGTCTTGCGGTTGCGCCCCTGCTTGGCTGAACCACCTGCCGAGTCACCCTCGACCAGGAACAGTTCGCAGAGTGCGGGATCCTTTTCCTGGCAGTCGGCCAGCTTGCCCGGCAGGCCGGCGATGTCCAGCGCGCCCTTGCGACGGGTCATCTCGCGGGC
>DAIDOU010000363.1 GCA_027458945.1 Acidobacteriota bacterium | reverse complement strand
GCGCGTCACCAACGAACGGCGGGTCGCGCGTCTCGCGCGGGTGCACCGCTGGCTCAGCGAGGTGAACGCGGCCGTGATCCAAATTCGTGATCGGCGCCGGCTGTACCGGGAGGTCTGCCGGATCGCGGTGGACGCCGGCGGCTTCGGAATGGCCTGGATCGCCCAGCTCGACACGAGCGGGCACCTCAAGGTGCCGGCGATCGCCGGCGGCATCGAGATCCAGGCCGAGCTGCAGGTCGCGGCGCTCGAGCCCGGCAGTCCCGTCGGCGCGGCGCTGACCCGCCGCGAGATCCAGGTCGTGGACGACCTCGCCGATGCCGAGTGGTCCGACCTCCCTCTCTGCCGCCGGATTCTGGCGGGCGGATTTCGCTCGCTGGCGATCGTCCCACTGATCACCGAGAGCCGCACCGTGGGCGTGGTGGGCCTGGCCGCCCGGGAACCGGACTACTTCGAGGCCGGGGAGGTCAGCCTGACCCGCGAGATCGTCGCGAGCCTCGGCTACGCCGTGGAGTTCATCGCGAACGAGCACAGACTGGTCCGGCAGGCCTTCTTCGATCCGCTGACCCAGCTGCCCAACCGATCGCTGTTCGTCGAGCGTCTCGATCGAGTCCTCGCGCAGGCCCGGCAGAGCGGCGTCAACGTGGCGATCGCGGTCGCCGACGTAAAGAACTTCCGCCACGTCAACGAGGTGTTCGGCCGCAAGACGGCCGACACCGTGCTTCGCCGCATCGCCGAACGACTGCAATCGATCTGGCCGGATCGTACCCACCTGTGCCGCGTCGGCGGCGATCGCTTCGCGGGCATGCTGCTCGGCCAGGGAAGCGGCGAGACGATGATCGGCAAGCTGATCGACCCGGTGAGCCGGACGTTACGGGAACCGATCGTCGTCGACGACCACGAGCTGTCGATCCGCATGACCGCCGGCATCGCGACGTTCCCGGTGGACGGGGAAGACGCCGAGACGCTGATGCGCCGGGCCGAGGCGGCGATGATGCACGCGCGCCGGCGCGGCGAACGCTACCGGTTCTTCGAGCCCCAAACCCATGGCGATACCGCGCAGATCCTCAACCTCGAGCTTCGCCTGCGCAACGCGCTGGAGCAGGAGCAGTTCATGCTGCACTACCAGCCGGTCGTGGCGATTCCGACGCGGCAAGTCGTTGGTCTGGAAGCGCTGCTCCGCTGGCAGGATCCGGACCAGGGTCTCGTCGCCCCGAGCAAATTCATCCCGGTGCTGGAGGAAACCGGGTTGATATCCCGCGTCGGACAATGGGTCGTGCGCCAGGCGATGATCGACTGCATCCAGTGGCGGGCGCTCGGTCTCGACCCGCCGCGTGTCACCGTCAACGTGTCCGCCGTACAGCTGCACAGCCCGCGGTTCGTGAACATGATCGAGCGGGCGGTGCGCGGCTTCCGCAAGAGCGGCGCCCGGCTCAGCCTGGAGATCACCGAGAGCGTGCTGATGCACGACATGCGCGAAACCATCGACAAGCTCGAGGCCATCCGCCGCCTCGGCGTCGACATCGCGGTGGACGACTTCGGCACCGGCTACTCCTCGCTGGGCTACCTGGCGCGGTTGCCGGTCGGCACCCTCAAGGTCGACCGTTCGTTCATCTCCGATCTGGCGACGTCGCCGCAGAGCATGACCATGGTCTCGACCATCATTTCGCTGGCGCGCTCGCTCGGCCTGAAGACCATCGCCGAGGGTGTGGAAACCGACGAGCAGTTCCGCCTGCTGCATCTGCTGCGCTGCGACTTCGCACAAGGATTCTTGATCAGCAACGCGGTCCCCGCCGAGCAAGTGCCCGGGTTATTGGCGACCGCACCGTCTTCGATCTAGCCGATCGGCCGGATCAGGAGCACCGATGAGCGGCGAGGCGGCGCGGGAAGATTCGGGCGCTCGTCTTCGCTCACCCCTCCTGTAGGCCTGGAATGGAGCAGTGAACGCTGTGTTGACATAGTAAGGTCGGATTGAGGCGCGAATCGGGGATCTGAGTGAGTTCGGTCTTGCGCACCAGCGGGACCACGATACGGCGCCGATAGCTGTCAAATAGGCGAGATTGAGCGACGACCACGAACGGAATGCTGTCTCTGTGCCCGCCGACATTCCGATGAACGTCGACTCGTGCCATCAGAGCGTCGAATGGTCGTCGGCGAACCAACCGTTGCGTTCCGCAAAATCATTCCACAGGGCGGCTGTCGCGCGCGCCGCCTCGACGATGCCTGACCGGCGTTCCCGCTCTTTGGAGACGAAATCGACGTGCAAACGCCGGGACACGCCGCGGTCGTTGCTGCAGCGTGCCTGACGTTGCCACTGGAAGTGGAGCGGGTGATGGGAATCGAACCCACGTTAGTAGCTTGGGAAGCTACAGTTCTACCATTGAACTACACCCGCACCGCGAAACCTCGATTCTAGATTTTTCGCCGGCCCGGCGGCAACCCCACCCCTGATCGCGGGAATG
>DAIDOU010000362.1 GCA_027458945.1 Acidobacteriota bacterium | reverse complement strand
GGACGAGGCGCGGATCGTGCTCGACCGCCGCCTCACCGCCGGCGAGTCGCCCGAGAGCGCGCTCGAGGAGATCGGCGCGCTGCCGCACCTCGGCGACGCGGAGGTGCGCGTGCTCTCCTGGGAGGGGACGGCGTGGACCGGCGCGCCCGCCCGGCAGGAGCAGATCTTCCCCACCTGGGTGCTCCCCGAGGCGCACCCGCTCGTGCAGGGGGTGGCGGCCGCGGCGCAGGCCGCGCTCGGCCGGCCGCCGGGAATCTCGCGATGGGTGTTCTCGACCAACGGCGTCGCCACGATGGGCCGGCTCGGCATCCCGACGATCGGGTTCGCGCCGGGACGCGAGGAGCTGGCCCACACCGCCGACGAGTGGGTCGAGGTCGCCGACCTGGTCACCGCGGCGGCCGTGTACTCGCTCATCCCGGAGGAGTTGGCGCAACGGATGGGGAAGTGAATGTGGGTCGTGGATCGTGGGTCGTGGCTTGTGATTCTCTGCTCTTCACTCTGAACCGCTGACCGTCTCCAGATGGGGGTTCGATGCAGACCAAACTCAAGGGCAAGCACTTCATCACAACGCAGGAGTGGACCACGGACGAGCTCGAGACCGTGCTCGAGCTGGCGCGCGAGCTCAAGGTCGCCAAGGCGACCGGCCGGAAGATGCGGCTGCTCGAGGACAAGACGCTGTACATGATCTTCTTCGACTCCTCGACGCGCACCCGCAACTCGTTCGAGACCGGGATCACGCAGCTCGGCGGCCACGGCATCTTCCTCTCCCCCGACAAGATGCAGATCTCGCACGGGGAGAACGCGAAGGACACGGCCTCGGTGCTGTCGCGCTACGGCGACGGGATCGCGATCCGCCACTGCGCGTTCCGCGAAGGGAACCCGTACCTGCGCGAGGTCGCGCGCTGGTCGAGCGTGCCGGTCCTCAACATGCAGTGCGACGTCTACCACCCGTGCCAGATCATGGCCGACTACATGACGATCCGGGAGAAGTTCGGGGCCGGCACGCGCGGCCTCAAGATCGGCGTGGCGTGGACCTCGGCGCCGAACTACATCCGCCCGCTCTCGGTGCCGCAGAGCCTGATCCTGATGATGCCGCGCTTCGGCCTCGACGTCACGCTCGCCGTCCCGCCCGAGTTCCGCCTCATGCCCGAGGTCGAGGAGCAGGCGCGCGCCAACGCCGCGGCGGCCGGGACCAAGTTCGAGATCGTCGGCGAGTTCGAGGCGGCGTTCCGCGACGCCGACATCGTGATCCCGAAGTCGTGGGGGCCGCTCATGCACACGACCGACAAGAAGGAAGGCCTCGCGCTGATCGAGAAGTACCCGAGCTGGCGCTGCGACGCCGCGCGCATGGCCCTCGGTAAGAAGCGGATGATCTACATGCACCCGCTCCCGGCCGACCGCGGCCGCGAGGTCACCGACGAGGTCATCGACGGGCCGCAGTCGGTGGTCTACGATGAGGCGGAGAACCGGCTGCACGTGCAGAAGGCGCTGATGGCCCTCACCATGTGAGA
>DAIDOU010000361.1 GCA_027458945.1 Acidobacteriota bacterium | reverse complement strand
CGGGTCGCGCGACTCGAGCGGGAAGCGCGCGCCCTGGCGGCGCTCTCGCACCCGGCCATCCTCGGCATCTTCGACTTCGGCCGCGAGGGTGACGTCTCGTACGCGGTCACCGAGCTGCTCGAAGGCGAAACGCTGCGCGATCGCCTCCGCCGCGAGCGCCTGCCGGTGCGCAAGGCCGTCGAGATCGTGGCGGCGATCGCGGACGGCCTCGCGGCGGCGCACGGCAAGGGCATCGTCCACCGCGACCTCAAACCGGAGAACGTCTTCCTCACCAGCGCGGGCCACGTCAAGATCCTCGACTTCGGCCTGGCCCGTCTGGCCTCGCCGCGGCTCGCCGAGGCGCCGACGCGCCTGTCGGCGCCGCCGGGCACCGCGGCCGGCACGGTGCTCGGCACCGTCGGGTACATGTCTCCGGAGCAAGTCCGCGGCGCGGAGGCCGACGCTCGCAGCGACATCTTCGCCCTCGGCTGCGTGCTCTACGAGACGCTGGCCGGAGAGCAGGCTTTCAAGCGCGCCACCGCGGCGGAGACGATGGCGGCGATCCTCCAGGAGCCCGCGCCGGAGATCTCCGCGTCGGGGGTCGCCGCCACGCCCGAGCTCAACGGGATCGTCGCCCACTGTCTGGAGAAGCAGCCGTCCGAGCGCTTCCAGTCTGCCGGCGACGTCGCGTTCGCGCTGCGCTCGCTGGCGACCGGCGGTGCGCCGGCGCCGGCGGGAGCGAGCCGAGGCGCGGCCAGGCGGTGGCTGGCGCCGGCGGTCGTCGGCCTGGCCGGCGCCGCGGCGGTGGCCCTGCTCCTGTGGGCGCCGTGGCGCCCGCACGCCACCGCGGCCACCCTCGCGCCCAGACGCATCGTGGTGGCGGCGTTTGAGAACCAGACCGGCGACGCCTCGCTCGACCCGTTCGGCCACATGGCCGCGGACTGGATCACGCAGGGGTTGTCGCGGATCCCGGCGGTGGAAACGGTGCCGACCGGCGCGGCGAGGCAGGCCGAGCAGGCAACCCTGCGCGAGAAGGCCCCGGGTACTCGCCCGGACCCGTTGCGCGCGCTGGCCGAGGCGACCGGCGCGGGGATCGTGGTCTCGGGCTCGTACTACGTGCAGGGGCCGACGCTGCAGCTGCAGGCGAGGGTGACGGACGCGGCCACGGGAGCCCTCATCTCCGCGGTCGGGCCGGTTTCGGGGGCGCGCGAGGCACCGACGGCGCCGCTCGATGCGCTCGGGCAGCGGCTCATGGGCGCCATCGCGGCGCGCTTCGACCAGTCGCTGGTCAACCTCGAGCTCATTCATCTGCCCCTCTACGAGGCGTACCGCGAGTACACGGCCGGGCTCGATCTCTTCGGTCAGGACGACGCACTGTCGATCCGCCACTTCCAGAAGGCCGTCGACATCGACCCCGAGTTCACCACGCCGCTGGTCTACATCGCGACCGCTTACTGGAACCAGGGCGATTACGCACGGGCCGACGCGATCGTTCGGCGGGTGAACGAACACCGCGAGAAGGCGAGTCCGCTGGAGCGTCACGTCATCGACTTCCTTCGCGCCATGTTGGCAGGCCGCTGGACGGAAGCGCTGCAGGAGATCCGCCAAGCCGAGACGATGGCCCCGACAACGCCCCAATGGGCGTACATGCTCGGGTGGAGTTATCTCCGCCTCAATATGCCACGGCAAGCGGTGGACCGCTTTGCGAAGGCCAGCCCCGAGTTTCTTTCCAAGGTCTACACGAGCCTGGGGGTTTGGGCGTTCGGGGTCCTCGCAAAAGCGCACCACATGCTCTCGGAGTACGAGCGCGAGCTGACGGTGGCGGATCAGGCGATCCGGTCGTTCCCGGACCTCCTAAGATTTCGCTCCACCAAGGTCCGCGCCCTGGTGGCGCTCGGGCGGCTCGACGAGGCCAACCGCGTGATCGACGACAGTCTGGCCGTGCCGTCCCGGGACACGACGCCGGCCGATCTGATGCTGCAGGCGGCGCTGGAGCTGCGCGCGCACGGCCATCGAGCGGCCGCCCTGCAGATGGCCGCTCGCGCCGTCGACTGGCTGGAAAGCCGGCCTCCTTCCGAGACGACGAAGGAAGAGCACCGCACCGTCCTGGCGGCCGCCCTGTGCGCCGCGGAGCGGTGGGACGAGGCGCGGCCGATCTACCAGGAGCTCGCGGCGCGCTACCCGCTGACCGGCGGCTCCGGCAAGCAGCCCGACGCGCCGCCTGAGCCAGCGGACGTGCCCGAGACCGTGCGTGTCTCGCGGGCGATCGACTACGCGGGCGCCCTCGGCGCCCTCGCCGCCCGCCGTGGCGACCGCGGCGAAGCGCTGCGGGTCTCGGCCGAGCTGGCGCGCCTCGACCGGCCGTTCCTTTACGGCGCGCACACCTACCGGCGCGCCTGCATCGCGGCGCTCCTCGGCGAGCGCCAGCAGGCGGTGGACCTCCTGCGCGAGTCGTTCGCCCAGGGCAACATGTACGGCGTGTACCTCCACCGCGCGATGGACCTCGAGCCGCTGCAGGGGTACGCGCCGTTCGCGGAGCTCCTCAAGCCGAAAGGCTGACCGCGCCGAGCACCGTGGCGCACCGCGGGCGGCGCGCTCGCGGCTTGACCGAGCCGCGGCCGGACTTATGATTGGGCCCGAGAGAGGTGCCATCCATGTCCATCCACGAGCCCGCACGATTCCGTGGGGCTCCGGAAGAAGGGTCCCGGGCGGATCGATGACGAAACCGAACCGTTCCCGAGCGACGCGCGCTACGACCATCGTTGTGCTCGCGCTGGCCGCGGCGGTCGCGCGCGCCGCCGAGTACCCCACGCCGGTCGCCAGCGACTTCACCCTGCACGCCTTCCACTTCCGCTCCGGCGCGGTCCTGCCGGAGCTGCGCATCCACTACGTCACGCTGGGCACGCCGCGGCGCGACGCCGCCGGCGTCGTGCGCAACGCCGTGCTGATCCTGCACGGCACCACCGGGAGCAGCGCGCAGTTCCTGCAACCGATCTTCGCCGGCGAGCTGTTCGGCCAGGGACAACCGCTCGACGCGACTCGCTATTACCTGGTCATCCCGGACAACCTCGGCCATGGGCGCTCGAGCAAGCCGAGCGACGGCCTGCGCGCGCGCTTCCCGGAGTACGGCTACCTCGACATGGTCGAGGCGCAATACCGCCTCCTGACCGAGGGGTTGCACGTGAACCACCTCCGGTTGGTGATGGGCACCTCGATGGGCGGGATGCACACCTGGCTGTGGGGCGAGATCCACCCGGAGTTCATGGACGCGCTCATGCCGCTCGCCAGCCTGCCGGCGCAGATCTCGGGGCGCAACCGCGTCTGGCGGCGGGTGATCATCGACGCGATCCGCGGCTGCCCGGACTGGGAGCACGGGAACTACCGCACCCAGCCGGCCGGGTTGCGGGTCGCGGCGGAGATGCTCTATCTCGTGAGCAGCAACTCGGTGCTGCGCATGCGCGAGGCGCCGACGCTGGCAAAGTCCGACGAGCTGCTCGACCGCTACGTCGCCCACGCGATGGCGACGATGGACGCCAACGATGTGCTCTACGCCGTCGCCGCCTCGCGCGATTACGACCCCGGGCCGGAGCTGGGGAAGATCGAGGCGCCGCTGCTCGCCGTCAACTCCGCCGACGACCTGATCAACCCGCCGGAGCTCGGCGTCCTCGAGCGCGAGATCAAGCGGGTCAAGCACGGCGAGGCGGTCGTGATCCCCGCCAGCGACCAGACCGTCGGCCACGGCAGCCACACCAAGGCCGTGCTGTGGGAGCGGTACCTCGTGCGGTTGCTGCAGGAATCGCGGCGCCCGTGAGGCGGCGGTGAGCCGGGCGCCGGGACCCCGCCTCGCCCTCGCGGGCGAACGCTGGACTTCCTCGGCGTCGATCCGCGCTCGGTCGACCGCCGCTCGCATTTTCAACACACCCAAGAACGTTTCGCTGGTTCCTCCGGCACCTCTTCAATCTCGCGAAACATCAATCTCGCGGCCCACGAAGCCCGCTCGTCCTTGACAGCGGCGGCGCTGCGCTCCAGAATCTTACTGGTAAGACAGGAGGCCACCGTGGGAGGACCCGCAACAACAAGACTTTCGTCGAAAGGACAGGTCGTCATCCCGGACGAAATCCGGAAGGGGCTCGGACTCAAGACCGGCGATCAGTTCGTGGTCGTCGGCGACGGTGATGTCGTGATTCTCAAGGCGATCACGCCGCCTCGCATGGACGAATTCGACACCCTGGTGCGCGCCGCCCGCCGTGCGGCGCGGAAGGCGAAGCTCGGGCCGGCGAGTGTGCGGTCGGCCGTGGCGCGAGCCCGGGCCAAACGTTGAGAGTCGTTCTCGACACGAACGTCTTCATATCGGGCGTGTTCTTCTCCGGACCGCCGGCACAGGTGCTTGCGGCATGGCGCGACGGGTTGATCGTCCCTGTGCTCAGCGCGGAGGTGCTCGACGAGTACCGGCGAGTGGCTGCGATCCTGGGCTCCGATCATCCGGAGATCGAGCTGGCTCCGCTCCTCGCGCTTCTCACGGTTCACTCCGAGCTCGTGGCCGCTCCGCCGCTGCCCGAGCCGGTGACGGCCGACCGTGACGACGACGTGTTCTTGGCCTGCGCCATCGCCGGACGGGTGAGAACGATCATCTCCGGGGACAGGCATCTCCTGAGCGTCTCCGGATGGAACGGCGTTCGCGTCGTCACACCACGACGGTTCGTCGACGAGATCCTCGGACTCTGAGATGAAGCACGGTTGGCCGCTAGTTCTCGCGGGGGCACTCCTTCTCGTCGCGAGCGCCGGCGTCCCGTCGCGGCTCGCAGCGGGCTCCCCGGTCCCCCGTTCGTTGCTCCTCCACCCCGACGCGCCGGTGCTCAACCGCCCGGCGCCGGAACGGTTCAACGTGCGCCTCGAGACGAGCAAGGGCGTGATCGTGATTGCGGTGCACCGCGACTGGGCGCCGCGCGGCGCCGAGCGTTTCTACAACCTGGTGCGCGCCGGTTACTACGACGGCAACCGGTTCTTCCGCGTCGTCAGCGGGCGCTGGGCGCAGTTCGGCATCAACGGCGACCCCCGCGTCGCGAACGCCTGGCGGACGCGGACGTTCCCCGACGACCCGCGCCGCATCGCCAACGCGCGCGGCACCGTGGCGTTTGCCTTCGCCGTCGCCGACGGCCGCGCGACGCAGGTGTTCATCAACCTCGGCGACAACTCCGAGACCCTCGACGCCGAGGGGTTCGCGCCGTTCGGCGCCGTCGTCGCGGGGATGGACGTCGCCGACGCGCTCGACGCCGAGTACGGCGAGGCCTCGGGCGGCGGCATCCGCGCCGGCCGGCAGGGGCCGCTGTTCGAGTTCGGCGAGCGCTACCTCGGCCGACACTTCCCCCGCCTCGACGTCATCCGGCGGGCGACGGTGCGGGCGGCGGCTACGGCGCCGCCTTCTCCAGCGCAGCCGTCGCCCGGTCGATCGCAGCGGCCGCCGCGGTGAGCGCCTTCGCGGTGCGCGCGATCCCCTCGTCCGCCTCCGACCAGCGCCGCAGCTCGATCGGCTCGCGCACCATCGGCACGGTCTTGACGCCGTAGCCGGTGTACATGCCCGGGGCATAGAGCGCGTTCTCGAACCACGGCCGCCCCGGCAACCCGGCCGGGTCGAGCAGCGCGCGCTCGACGCCCATCAGCGCCGCGTCGACGGTATGGACGGCCGCTCCGGTCAGGCCGGCGCCGCCGTTCGCCCGGGCCTTGGCGACCGCCGCGTCGTAGCGCTCGGCGCTGCCCGCCAGCGTCTCGGCCGCGTTCTCCAGCGGCGCGAAGTTGAGGTGCGGCGGAACCGCCTCGGCCGGCGGCGGCAGCAGCGGCGCCCGCGGGTCCACGGTCGCCGCGAAGACGCCCTCCTTGAGCTCGAGGTCCCGCTCGCGCGCCTCGTCCCGCTCGCTGGCGAGCAGTTTCTTGAGCTGGCCGAGGTAGCGATCGACGGTGTCGGCGAGGTTCGTGAACCGGTACGGCAACAGCTCGGCGTCCGCCAAGCGCATCACCGCGGTGCCGGTGGTCTGCGCCAGCGCGCGGCCGTAGACGAACGTGGTGTCGCCGAAGTGCGTGTACCAGTAGAAGTCGTCGTAGATCGAGTGGTAGATCCCGCCCTCGTCCTCGCCGCCGAACCCGAGCGACAGCGACGGGATCCCGAGGTGGTCGAGGAACACCGTGTAGTCGGAGCCGAAACCCAGCGCGCCGATGCGCAGGTCGGGGCGCTCCCGGATCTCCTTGCGCTCCTCCGCCGTCTTCGCCTCGGCGATGCGGTGCAGCCGGAGGCGCTGCCACACCGACACGCCCGACTCGGGGTCGGTGATGTCGCGGGCGACGTCGTTGTAGAACGCCTCGAGCGTGTGCGAGCCGCCCATCGAGAGGTAGCCGCGGCCGTTCGAGTCGGAGTTGAGGTAGGCGACCGCGTGCCGCGACAGCTCGGCGGCGTGCGTCTCGGCCCATTCAGTGGAACCGAGCAGGCCCGGCTCCTCGCCGTCCCAGGCGCAGTAGATGATCGTCCGCTGCGGCCGCCACCCCTGCTTGAGCAGCTCGCCGTACGCGCGCGCCTCCTCGAGCAACGCGGCCTG
>DAIDOU010000360.1 GCA_027458945.1 Acidobacteriota bacterium | reverse complement strand
CCCGCGGTGCCTCGCGATCGCCAGCACCATTGCGAGCAGGACCGCGGCCGTCGCGTTGATCGTCATCGAGACCGACACGCGCTCGAGCGGGATCTCCTCGAGCAACACCTCCATGTCGGCGAGCGAGTCGATCGCCACCCCGACCTTGCCGACCTCGCCGACCGCCATCGGGTCGTCCGAGTCGTAGCCGATCTGTGTCGGCAGGTCGAACGCCACCGACAACCCGGTCTGCCCCTGCTCGAGCAGGTAGCGGTAGCGCCGGTTGGACTCGGCCGCGGTCGAGAACCCGGCGTACTGCCGCATCGTCCACAGCCGCGTGCGGTACATCGAGGGGTGGATGCCGCGGGTGAACGGGTACTCGCCCGGCAGCCCGTCGCGCGCGGCCTCCGCGGCGGCGTCCCAGGGGCCGTACACCGGCTCGACCGGGAACCCCGACGAGGTGGTGAACTCGCCGCGCTCGTGCTCCGCCGCGGGCCGGTAGAGGTTCCTCTTCCACGCCTGGTACGCCGTCGCATCCATCGTCGCCCTCCGGCACCGAGCGCCAAAGTACACCAACCCGCTGCGCAACGGGAGAGACGAAGAAGGGAAGAGGACAAAGGGGAAAGGGAAGACGGCACGGGAGCAGAGGGGCGGAGGAGCAGAGGAGAAGAGACATCTTCTACGCTGCTGCTCCTGCGCTCCTCTGCACCTCTGCTCCTCAGCTCCTCGGCTCTGCCGTCCCTCCCTCCCTTCCCTTTCCCCTCTACCCGCAGCTCTCCACTCTCGAAGCCTCGCTCGGGCGCGTTCCGGCTTCCGCCGCGCGATCGTTTGGTCCATACTCGTCGCGATGCTGGCGATCTCGGGCACCCTCGGCCGTCTCTACCTCGGCGATCTGCTCGAGTGGCTGCACCTCACGCACGCCACCGGCCGTCTGTCGCTCACCACCTCCGACGTGACCCGCGCCTTCTTCATGCACCGCGGGACGATCGCGTTCGCCTCCTCGTCGTGCGCGTGCGAGCGCCTCGGGTCGTGGCTGCTGTACCGCAAGGTGGCGCCACGCGAACCGTTGCTGCAAGCGCTCGTCGTGGCGCAGACGCGCGGCGAGCTGTTCACCTCAGTGCTCGAGCGCGACGCCGGGATCCCGCACGCCACTCTTGTCGATGCTGGCCGCACACTTGCGGCCGCTCTGGTCGGCCGCCTGTTGCACGAGGACCAGGTGCGCTTCAGCTTCGACCCCGAGTGGCCGGTCGCGGATCACATGCACATCAACCTCGAGCTCGACTGCCGCAACCTCGTGATGCAGGCCGCGTACCGGGCCGACACCGACCCGCCCGCCGAGACGCCGGCGGCCAACCCCTGCACCGTGCTTGACCCGCCGACGATCGAGGCGCTGTTCTGGCACGTCGTCGGCGGGATGGAGGGCGAGCTGGTCGACGCGGCCGAGCTCGCCGCGGCCCACCGCACGTTCCTCGCGGTCGGGGAGCTGCTCAACCGCTGGGTGGTGCAGGGTCCGCCGCTGCTGCCGCTCGGGCCCGACGACGCCGACAGGGTCGCGGCCCGCCTCGACGCCGGCCAGCCGGTGCGGCTCGAGGACTCCCCGGCGTTGGCCTGGGACCTGCTCGCCCTGGTCAACGGCCTCGACGCCCCCGGTGTGCCGCGTGCCGCCGGTGCCGACGAGGCGTGGGCGCTGGCGGGCGCTGCGGCGCCCGACTGGGCGCGCCTGATCCTGGGCAACGCCCGCTGGCGGCGGGAGAGCCGCTCGGAGCGCGACGAGCCGATCCGGCGCGCCACGCGGGCTCGAATCGCCGCCGCGCGCGCGCTCGCCGCCGCCGTCGGCCTCTCGGAGGATGCGGCGACGACCGCGGCGGCGCTGCCGATGGTCGTTCTCGACCTGGTCGCCACCGCGCTCGCCGGCTCGCTGGTGAGCGGCCCGGCGCTGCAGAACCACACGATCCATCACTTGCTGCCGCTCGTCGGGCGGGCGGCCGGGATGGCCGCCGGCCTGCCTGAGGGGTTGCTCGCCGCCGTGGCGATGGCCCCGCCGCGCGAGCCCGCGGCGCGCCTGGCGCGGCTCGTCGGCGTCGCCGCGGGCGAGTTGGTGCCGATCGAGGAGCTGCAGGCGGAAGCGATCGAGATGGACGACGACCTGGCCGCGGCGGTGGCCGCCGCCCGGCGCGCGGCCGAGGGCGCGGCGCATCGGGATCCGGAGCAAAGGTAGAATCGCGACATGCAAGTGCTCGTCATCGGCGGCAGTCGATTCATCGGCCTCGCGCTCGTGCAGCGGCTGCTCATGGACGGACACCGCATCACGCTGGTCAACCGCGGCCGCACCGCCGATCCCTTCGGCACCCGTGTCAGCCGCGTGATCGGCGACCGCTCCGACCCGCAGACGTTGCAGCGCGCGGTCGCGCGCCGGGAGTTCGACGCGGCGATCGACGTCATCTCGTTCCGCGGTGAGGACACCCAGACGGCGATCGAAAAGCTCGCCGGCCGGATCGGGCACTTCATCCACATCTCGACCGCCTCGGTCTACCTGATCCGCGAGCGGTTGCTGGCGCCGTTCCGCGAGGACGACTTCGCCGGCCGGCTGGCGCCGAAGAGCGAGGCGACGAGCTCGTCGTGGACCTACGCGTACCACAAGCGGCGCTGCGAGGTCGCGCTCGCACACGCCTGGGAGAGCGATCAGTTCCCGTATACGGCGTTGCGCCTGCCGATGGTGGTCGGGCCGGGCGACTATACCGAGCGGGCGCAGAGCTACCTCGAGCGCCTGCTCGACGGCGGCCCGATCATCCTGCCGGACGGCGGGCTGAACTCGTGGGGGTTCCTCTGGGTCGCGGACGTCGCCGAGACCATCGCCGCAAACCTGATGAACACCAACGCGTTCGGACGCGCGTACAACCTCGCCGGCCGCGAGATCGTGGCGCTCAAGCAGTTCGTCGAGACCGCCGCCGCGCACCTCGGCGTGCGCCCCACGCTCGCGTCGGTGCCGCTCGACTGGCTCAACCGACTCAACCTCGGCACCGCCTTCTCGCCGTACACGCACGACCACGACATCGTGCTCGACACCTCGGCCGCCGAGCGCGACCTCCTGTTCGAGCCGACGCCGTTCTTCTCGTGGTGCGAGCGGCTCGTCGCGGATTTCCGGGCGCACTGGGACAAGACCCCGTCCCGCCTCTACGCGACCCGCCCGCTCGAGCTGCGCCTCGTCCACGAGCTCGCCCAGCTGCGCATCCCCGGCCTCGGGCCGGCGCAGGTCACGGCGTCTCGCTGAGGCCCGCGAGCGCCAGGCGAGCCGCGTTCTGCTGCGCCGCCTTCTTCGACGGCCCCTCGCCGCAGGCGAGGACCCGCCCGTCGATCTCGACCTCGAACACGAAGAGCTGCCGGTGCGCCGGGCCGCGCACCTCGACCTCGCGGTACACCGGCAGCGGCAGGCCACGCTTTTGCGCCAGCTCCTGCAGCGTCGACTTCGGCTCCTCCAGCGCCAGGCGCGCGGGGTCGAGATCGGCGAGCGGCCCGGTGAAGAGCCGGGCGACCGCCGCCTTGAACGCCCGCCAGCCGCCGTCGAGCAGCAGCGCCCCCAACACCGCCTCCATCGCATCGGCGAGCACCGCGGCGCTCGGCGAACCCTCGTCCAGCCCGCCGCCGACCTCGACCGCCTCGGCGACGCCGACGCGACACGCCAGCGCTGCCAGCGCGCCCTCACGCACGAGCGCGGCCCGCGCCCTCGTCAGCTCGCCCTCGCTCGCCGCGGGCCAGCGCGCGAACAGCAGCGCCGCGACCGCGTGCGAGAGCGCCGCGTCGCCCAGGAACTCGAGCCGCTCGAACGACGGCGCGCCCTGCTCGTGCGCCGCCGAACGGTGGCGCAGCGCCTGGTGCAACAGGTCGCCGTCGGCGAAGGCGTACCCGAGGCCGTCCTGCAGCCGCCGCAGCGCCGTGCCCCGCTTCACGAGCGCCCCCCGGCGGCCGGCGGCCAGAGCACCTCGTCGCCTCGCCTGACGCGCACGATGCGGTGGTAGGGAAGGAAGACGCCGCCGGCGGCGACGAGACCGGCCGGCAGGACCTCGCTCACCGCCGCGAACGGCACCGGCTCGATCGTTTCCTCGCCGTCCCGGCGGTCGCGCACCTCGATCACGACCCCAGCAGGCCGCGATCCCACATCCCAGCGCAGCCGGTTGAGCAGCTCGCGCACCGTCGCCACACAGCGATTGTACGCACGTTCGGCGCCGCCAGGCCCGCACCGGGGCCCGCCTCCTTGACGGCGCCCGCCGGGAGGACGACACTCCCGGCGCGATGGAGAAGTTCCGCATTCGCGGCGGCCGCCCGCTCGCGGGCGAGGTCCGGGTGTCCGGCGCCAAGAACGCCGCGCTCCCGTGCCTGGCGGCGACGCTGCTCACGTCGGAGCCGGTCGAGCTGCACGCCCTCCCGCGCGTGCGCGACATCGTGACGATGGAGAGGGTGCTCGCCGCGCTCGGCGAGTCGTGCGAGCGCGCCAACGGCACGACACGAGTCGTCGCCGGCCGCGGCGACGCCCACCACGCCCCGTACGAGCTCGTGCGCACGATGCGCGCCTCGGTGCTCGTGCTCGGTCCGCTCCTCGCGCGCCGCCGGCGGGCCCGCGTCGCGTTGCCGGGGGGGTGCGCGATCGGCGCC
>DAIDOU010000359.1 GCA_027458945.1 Acidobacteriota bacterium | reverse complement strand
CCGATCTTCATGCCGCCGCCCGCGGCCAGGAAGCCGGCGCGGGAGAGCTGGATGTTCTCGCCGATCGTGGCGATCTGAGAGGCGATCACCTCGGCGACCGTGTGCAGCGGGTCGGCGATCGAGCGCATCGCCTTGACCTTCTCCGCGTCGCCGACGCCGTCCGCCGCGACCTGGTCGGCGAGCGCCTGCACCAGCGCCTGGTACTGCTCGGTGCGGGCGACGAAGTCGGTCTCGCAGTTGAGCTCCACCATGCCGCCGCGCAGCCCATCCTCGATCACGGCGATCGCGACGAGACCGTCCTTGGCGGTACGTCCGGCCTTCTTGGCGGCGGCCGATAGGCCCTTCTTGCGGAGGATCTTGACCGCCTCCTCCATGTCGCCGTTCGCTTCCGCGAGCGCCCGCTGGCAGTCCATCATCCCGGCGCCCGTCTTCTCTCGCAGCTCCTTCACCACCGCAGCCGAAATCGCCATCTCAACCTCCATAAAAACGGCCAGGAAGCGCAACCCCTGGCCGTGTGTCATCGTGGTCCGTGGTCAGTGGTCCGTGGTCAGAAGTTGCCTCGTCCCGTACCGCCAAACCGCACGTCGTCGAACGCCTCACCCGCGGAACACGGACCACGGTCCACGGGCCACGGTCTTCCTAGCGCTTCTCGTACTGCTCCGTGCCCTCGTCGTAGTCCTCGAACGTCTCCTCGAGCGACGGCAGCGCGCCCTCCTCGCCGGAGGCCGGCGCCTCGGTCGCGGGCACCCCACCGTCCGCCGCGACGACCGGCGGCGCGCCGGCCGCAGCGGCCGCGGCGGCCGACCGCACCAGAGCCGCCTCGGACTGGGTGCGACCCTCGACCATCGCGAGCCCCTCCAGGATCGAGTCCGCGATGCGGGACGTGAAGAGCTTGATCGCGCGGATCGCGTCGTCGTTCCCCGGGATCGGGTAGTCGACCACGTCCGGGTCGCAGTTGGTGTCCACCACCGCGACGACCGGGATGCCGAGGCGGTTCGCCTCGTGCACCGCGTTGTGCTCGTGGTTGGTGTCGATGACGAAGATCGCGTCGGGCAGCGACTCCATGTCGCGGATGCCGCCAAGGTTCTTCTCCATCTTGGCGCGCTCGCGCTCGAGCCGGACCCTCTCCTTCTTAGTGATCGGCGACTCGGTGGCGGCGAGCTGGCGCTCGATCTCCTTGAAGCGCTCGACCGAGCGGCGCAGCGTCACGAAGTTGGTCAGCGTCCCGCCCAGCCAGCGGTTGGCGACGTAGAACATCCCCGACCGGCCGGCCTCTTCCTTGACCACGTCCTGCGCCTGGCGCTTGGTGCCGACGAACAGCACCGTGCCGCCGGAGAGCACCAGGTCGCGCACGAAGTTGGAGGCTTCTTCGAAGAGCTGCAGCGTCCTTTGGAGGTCAACGATATAGATCCCGTTGCGCTTGCCGAAGATGTACGGACGCATCTTCGGGTTCCAGCGCCGGGTCTGGTGACCGAAGTGGACGCCAGCCTCGAGCAGCTCTTTCATTGAGATGGAAGCCAAGACGTTTCTCCTTTCAAGCGCCTAGCGCTTCGAGAACTGGAACCGCCGTCGCGCCTTGGGCTGGCCGTACTTCTTGCGCTCGACCTCGCGGGCGTCGCGCGTCAGGAACCCGGCGCTCTTCAGCTTCGGCCGCAGCTCGGGGTTGAATTCGAGCAGCGCGCGGGAGAGCCCGTGGCGGATCGCGCCCGCCTGGCCGGCCATGCCGCCGCCCGCCACGTTGATGGTGATGTCGAACTTCTCGTTGGTCTCGGTGATCGCCAGCGGTTGGCGGATGACCATCTTGAGCACGCGGTTGGGGAAGTAGGTCTCGAAGTCGCGCTTGTTGACCTTGATCACCCCGGTGCCCGGACGCAGATAGACGCGGGCCACGGCGGTCTTGCGCCGGCCCGTCCCGTAGTACTGGATGCTCGCCACGGTCGCTCTCCTTACCCTTCCACCTTGATCGCCTGCGGCTGCTGCGCCTGGTGCGGATGCTCCGCCCCCGCATACACCTTCAGCTTGCGCAGCAGCGACCGGCCCATGCGGTTCTTGGGCAGCATCCCCCAGACCGCGAAACGGACCAGCCGCTCGGGCGACTTGTCGCGCAACTCCCGGGCGGTCTCCTGGTGGAGGTGCCCCGGGTCGCCGGAGTGGCGGTAGTAGCGCTTGTCGTCCCACTTGTTGCCGGTCAGCTTGACCTTGTCCGCGTTGACCACGATCACGAAGTCGCCGGTGTCGAGGCCGGGCGTGAAGCTCGCCTTGTGCTTGCCCCGCAGCATCGTCGCCACCTTCGTGGACAGCCGCCCGAGAACGACGTCGGCGGCGTCGATCACGTACCAGTCGTGGCCGATCTCACCCATTTTTGGCACGAACGTCTTCATCATCGCTCTCCACTCGCCCACACGAAACCCCGGCGAGGCATACCCCGACTCGCAAGGGACGGTGATCGTACCCCGCGGGCGCATGGCCTGTCAAGCGCATCCACACCGGTCAGGAGTTGAGAGTGAAGAGGCGTGGCCGGGGGCCGGCCACGACCGAGGGTCGTGGTTCGTCGATCGTCGATCGTGGGGGGTACGGACGTGAACGCAGAGGAGCCGAGGGGCTAAGGAGCAGACGGTCAAGGACATCGACCGCTCATCTGTCCCTCAGCTTCCCTGCTCCCCGGCTTGCTGGCTTCCCTTTGCCCTCTTCTTAGCGCCTCTAAACGTTCGCTCCGACCCACCGCCTCCAGGCGCGCTCTAGCTCTTGAGCCAGCGGTCGAGCCAGGCGAGCACGGTGTCGTGCCACAGGATCGAGTTCGCCGGCTTGAGCACGAAGTGGTTCTCGTCGGGGAAGATCAGCAGCTCGGACGGAATCCCCTTGCGCTGCAGCGCGGTGAACGACCCGATCCCCTGCGAGTACGGGATGCGGAAGTCCTTCATCCCGTGCACGACCAGCATCGGCGTCTTCCAGTTCTTCACGAAATCGATCGGGTTGACCTTGGCGTACCCCTGCGGGTTGTCCCAGGGCGTGCCGCGGTGCTCCCACTCGGGGAACCACAGCTCTTCGGTGTCGTAGTAGGCCATCCGCTCGTCGAGGTTGCCGTCGTGGCACACCAGGCACTTGAAGCGGTCGGTGTGGCCCTCGATCCAGTTGATCATGTAGCCGCCGAACGAGGCGCCGAGCGCCCCGACCCGGTCCTTGTCG
>DAIDOU010000358.1 GCA_027458945.1 Acidobacteriota bacterium | reverse complement strand
CCGGCCTCGACGTCGTCCGCGACTCGCTCGCGGTGCGCGCGCGGATCGGGTACCTGCCGGAGAACGTGGCGCTCTACCCGGAGATGCGCGTCGAGGAGTACCTGCGTTTCCGCGCCGCCGTCGAGGGCGTCGGGCGGGGCGAGATGCGCGCGCGGGTCGACGAGGCGGCCGAGCGCTGCATGATCGCCGACGTCCGCCGCCAGGTGATCGGCACGCTGTCGAAGGGGTACCGGCAGCGCGTCGGCCTCGCCGGGGCGCTCATCCACCGGCCGCCGGTGCTGATCCTCGACGAGCCCACGGTCGGCCTCGACCCGCGGCAGATCGTCAAGATCCGCGAGCTGATCACCGAGCTGGGCCGCGAGCACACCGTGATCCTCTCGACCCACATCCTCCCCGAGGTCGAGCAGGTGTGCCGCCGTGTCCTGATCATCGACGGCGGCAAGCTGGTCGCCGACGGCACGCCTGAGCAGCTGCGCGGCGGCTTCGCGGGCGCGGCGCAGCTCGCGGTGCAGCTCGAGGCGCCCGAGGCCGAAGCCCTGGCCGCGCTCGCCGCGCTCGCCGGCGCCTCCGAGGTGAGGAGCGAAGGGGGCGGGCGGTTCCGCCTCGCGGTCGAGGGCGGCGCCGACCTGCGCCGCGAGGTGTTCTCCCTCGCGGTCGCCAAGGGGTGGGTGCTGCTCGAGCTCGCGCAGACGACGCCTTCGCTCGAGGACGTCTTCCTGCGCCTGACGACGCACGACGCCGCGGCCGAAGCCGAGGCGCCGGTCGCGGAGGTGGCCAATGCGTAAGCTCCTCGCCCTCGTCGAGCGCGAGCTGCTGGCGTACTTCTCCTCGCCGCTCGCCTACGTGGTGCTGACCGCGTTCCTGTTCATCAACGGGTACGTCTTCTACCTGATCGTCGCCTTCCTCAACGACCCGCGCACGCAGGCGATGGCGCCGCTCAAGCTGATGTTCGGCGGCACGATCTTCTTCTGGCTTTACCTGCTGTTCGTCGTGCCGGTGATCACGATGCGCCTGCTCGCCGAGGAGCGGCGGAGCGGGACGCTCGAGGTGTTGCTCACCTCGCCGCTGAGCGAGGGCCAGGTCGTCGCCGGGAAGTTCATCGCGGCGTTCGTCTTCTACATGTTCCTCTGGCTGCCGACCTGGGTGTACGTCTGGATCCTCGCGAGCCATACCAAGATCGACTTCGGGCCGGTGTGGGCCGGCTACCTCGGGATCGCGGTCCTCGGCCTGCTCTTCCTCTCGGTCGGGACGTTCACCTCCGCGCTGGTGCGCAACCAGATCATCGCCGCGATCCTGGCGTTCGCGGTGCTGGTCGTGGTGTTCTCGATCGGTCTGGTGCAGAACATCGCCACCGGCGCGACGCTGAAGGGAGCGCTCGGGTACATGAACCTGTGGAACCACATGGATGACTTCGCGCGCGGCATCGTCGACACCCGCCACATCGTCTACAGCCTGAGCCTCACCGGGCTCTTCCTCTTCCTCGCCACCAGGGCGCTGGAAGCCAGCAAGGGTAGGTGAGCGATGAGACGACGGACCGTCTTCGCCGCCTCCTCCACCGCTGCGATCGTCCTCGCGGTGGCGCTCGTCGCGATGGTGAACTGGCTCGGATACCGCCACTACTCGCGCGGTGACTGGACGTCCTCGAAGCTGTACACGCTGTCGGCGAAGAGCCTGAACATCCTCAAGGGGCTGCACGCCGACGTCCGCGTCGTGGTGCTGATGACGCCGTCGACGCCGCTGTTCTCCGAGACCAAGGAGCTGCTCGACCGCTACCAGGCGGCGTCGCCGAGGATCAAGGTCGAGTACATCGATCCCGAGCGCGACCCGCTGCGCACCAAGACGCTGGCGCAGGAGTTCGGCGTGTCCACCGCCAACACGGTGGTGTTCGCCTCCGGCGGGCGCAAGAAGTACGTCACCTCCGACCAGCTCGCCGACTACGACTACTCCGGCATGCAGATGGGGCAGGCGCCGAAGTTGAAGGGGTTCAAGGGCGAGGAGCAGTTCACCGCGGCGATCCTCGCGGTCGTCAACCCGAAGGTCCCCAAGGTCTACTTCGTCACCGGCCACGGCGAGCGCGATCCCGACGCCACCGACGGGGCCGGCTACTCGCAGCTCAAAGACGCGATCAAGCGCGACAACTACGACGTGGAGAAGACCACCCTGCTCGCGGGAGCCGTGCCGGCCGACTGCGACCTGCTGGTGATCGCGGGGCCGAAGGCGCCGTTCACCGACCCCGAGAAGGCCGCGCTCAAGGCGTACCTCGACAAGGGCGGCCGGGCGCTCGTCATGCTCGACCCGGTGCTCGGTGACCGCGCCCAGTCCTCCGGCCTGGAGGCGCTTCTCAAGGGGTACGGCGTCGCGGTCGATAACGACCTCGTGGTCGATCCGAGCAAGCAGCTGCCGTTCTTCTCGCTGGCCGCCGTGTACGTCGACCAGTTCCGCTCCCACCCCGTGGTCGACGGGATGCAGGGCCTCGCGGTGTTGTTCCCGATCGCCCGTTCGGTGACCACCGTGGCCGCGCCGGGGGCGTCGTCCTCGATCCTGCTCACGACCTCGGACAAGGGGTGGGGGCAGCGCGACCTCAAGGCCAACGCCACCGGCCAGCTCGAGATCAAGAAGGCCCCGGGCGACGTGCCGGGCCCGGTCTCGCTCGGCGTCGCCGCCCAGTCGGAGAAGGACAAGGAGAACGGCTGGCGCCTCGTCGTCTTCGGGAACTCGGCGTTCGCCACCAACCAGTACCTCGCCAACGCGGGCAACTCCAACCTGGTGCTCAACGCGGTCAACTGGCTCGCCAACCAGGAGCAGGCGCTCGGCATCGCCCCGCGCTCGCCCGAGCAGGTGCAGCTCTTCCTCTCGGAGAC
>DAIDOU010000357.1 GCA_027458945.1 Acidobacteriota bacterium | reverse complement strand
GCCGCGCAGGCTGTCGTCGCCGAGCTTGTCGCGCAGGTACTCGAGGAAGAGCAGCGACCAGCCGTGCGCACTCCACGGATCGCTCGCCGCGTGACCCCGGCCCTCGGGGTCGGTTTCGCCCCAGAGGAGGCGAGGCGAGGCGAGCCCGCATAGGTACGGCGTGTAGTTGGCCAGCATGCGACTCCACGAGGTCTCGTGCGCGTCGCGACTGTAATGGAGGAGGAGGTGGAACGCCGCGGCCACGGCCTGGACGTTCAGCCCGGCGCGGTTACCCTGCTCCGCGAACGGCGCGAACAGGACCTCGCCCTGGTTGGAGTGGAACCCGTAGCGCAGCGCCTCGGCCTCGGGCATCTCGTCGAACGGGACGAACGCGCCGGAGGTCGGCGCCGTGCGCGTGAGCAGGAGGATCACCTTGCCGTTCCCGTCGCTGTCCGGGCACGGTCCGAACAGCGCGTCCTCGCGCGGGTAGATCTTCGCGTCGAACGTCTCGACCGCATTCGCGATCTGCGAGGCCTCGTCCGCGGCGCCCCGGTCCGAGAAGTTGTACCCGTCCTCCTGATAGACGGCGATCGTTCGACCTTCCTTGACCAGCCGCGCCTTGACCTCGACCTGAGCGGGCTGGGTCGCCTGGCCGGGCTGGATGACCCAGAACGACCGCGCCTGGGGCAACAGTGTGGCCGCAGCGAGGAAAGGCAGGGCGAGCGTGACCATCGTATCGAGCCTCCGGTTCGCGACGTTTCGAGTGTACCCCGGATCGGTACCGCCTGCCTGCGTGACCGGGAAACCGGGTACAATCGAGCCCGATGATCGTGCAGGCGCTGGCCTGGTACCTGGTGGTGGCGGCCGGCGGCGCGGCGATGACCGGCGCGCTCCGCCGTCTCGGCACCGGCGCCGGCGCGGGGTGGGCCGTCGCGCGCGTGGCCGGCTGGACGCTGGCGGCGTACGTGGCGTGGCTCGCCGGCTGGCTCGGTCTCGCCTCGTGGTGGTGGGTTGGGCTCCTGGTGGTGGCGCTCGTCGCGTGGTGGGGGCGCAGCGGCTGGCGCGGGGTCAAGCCCGTGATGCTGCTCGAGGCCGAGCTCGTCGGCCTCGGCGCGTTCGTGCTGCTTGCGTTCCTCCGGCTGCCGGGGATGGCGGTCACGGCCACCGAGAAGCCGATGGACCTGGCGATCCTCGCGACGCTGCTTCGTCCGGGCACGATCCCGCCCGCCGATCCGTGGCTCGCTGGGCACGCGCTGCCGTACTACTACTGGGGCTTCGTCCCCTGGCTGCTGCCCGCCAAGCTGATCTCGTTCGCCCCCGACGTCGTCTTCAACCTGCTCGTGCCGACGCTCGCGATGGTGAGCGCGCAGGCGGCGTGGGCGCTCGCCCGCGCGCTCGGCGGCAGCCGCCGGACCGGCGTGATGGCCGGCTTCCTCGTCGTCTTCACCGGCACGTTCGACGGCTGGCGCCAGCTCTTCGCCGGCACCAAGCTCTCGGCGCTCGACCTGTGGTCGTCCTCGCGCCAGATCAAGGGCACGATCACCGAGTTCCCGCTCTTCACCTTTCAGCTCGGCGACCTGCACCCGCACCTGCTGTGCATCCCGCTCATGCTGGCCGCGCTCTTCCTCGGCCTCGCGCTCGCCTCGGCGCGTCCGCCCCGGGCGCCGGTGCTGCTGCTGACCGCGGTGCTGTACGGGGCGGCGGCCGCGGCCAACCCCTGGTGCGCGATCCCGCTCGGCGCCGCGATCCTGCTCGTCAGCGTGGCGGACCAGGCCGGCCTCGTGCGGCCGCGCGGCGCGGGGCTGGGGCTGTGGCTGCGCGTCGTCGCGGTCGGGGCGCTGGGGTGGGGGTTGTTCGCGCCGTTCTGGCTCAACTTCCACCCGCCGACGCAGGGGTTCGGGCTCGTCACCACGCCGACGACCACCGCCGAGATGCTGCTCCTGCTCGGGGGCGTCCTGGCGCCGCTGGCGCTGGTGGGGTGGGAGCTGTCGTGGCGTGAGGGTGGGCTCGAGGCCGTGCGGCGCCAGTTCAGCCGGGCGATCTGGCTGGCGGGGATGGCGGTCGTGGCCGCGCTGACAAAACGGCCGCTGCTCGCCGCCGCGGCGGGGATCGGGGCGACGCTCGTCGTCGCGCTGCCCGGCGGCCGCCGCCGCGCCCGGCCGGTGTTCGCGCTCGCGCTGGTGCCGCTCGGGGTGCTGGCGTTCATGGAGGTCCTCTACTTCAAGGACCCGTACGGCGCCGAGTTCTACCGCATGAACACGGTGTTCAAGGCCACGACGTTGGCGTTCACCTTGCTGGCGGTGGTCGTGCCGGTCGCCCTCGGCTGGCTGCGGCGCCGCCGCCCGGGGCTCGCGATCGGCGGCGCCGCGCTGGCGCTGCTCGCGGGCATGCCGCAGCTCGCGGTGCTCGGCGGGCGTGCGGCCGGCGTCTGGCCGGCGGGGTGGGGCGGCCTCGGCTGGATGGCGCCGGGCGAGGCGGCCGCGGCCACCTGGCTGCGGCACCAGCCGCGCGGGACCGTGTTGATCGAAGGAATCGGCAACGCCTACACCGACGCGGCGCGGATGTCATCCGCCTCCGGCGTGCCGGCGGTGCTCGGCTGGGAGAACCACGAGGGGGTGTGGCGCGGCGCCGCCCTCGGAGACATAGCGGCGAAGCGCAAGGCCGAGGTCGAGCGAGTGTACCGCTGCGGCGACCCGGCCGAGGTGCAGCGCATCGCCCGCGAACTAGGGGCGCGCTACATCGTGGTCGGCAGCGTCGAGACGCGGCAGTACCCTGCGGCCGGGGTCGCGGCGGTGCTGCGCTCGGGACCGGCGGCGTTCAAGGACGGCGTCTGCACGATCGTCGAGGTGAAGCGATGAGGGTGCCCCGGTGAGCCGCCGCGAGCGCCTCGCGTGGACCGCGCTGATCGCCGCGGCGCTGGCGTTGCGCCTGGTGGCGCTCGGCGCCAAACCGCCGCACCACGACGAGGCGATCCACTGCGACTTCGCCTACACGCTGCTGACGCAGGGCACCTACCACTACGACCCGACCTATCACGGGCCGCTGATCTACTACATCCTGGCGCCGCTGTTCGCGCTCCTCGGCGCCAGCACGACCGTCGGCCGTCTCTACCCGGCCCTGGCCGGCACCGCCCTGGTCGCCGTGCCGCTGCTGGTGCGGCGGCGCCTCGGCGCCGGGCCGGCGTGGTGGAGCGGCTTCCTCCTGGCGATCTCCCCGATCTTCCTCTACTACTCGCGCTTCGCCCGCGAGGACGTTCCGGTGGCGCTGTTCACCGCGCTCGCCGTGGCGTTGTTCGCGCGCGTGCGCCGCCAGGGGTGGCGGCAGATCCCGTGGATCGGGGCCGCGGCCGCCGGCCACGCCGTGATGAAGGAGACGTTCTACGTCACGCTCCCGCTGATGGGCCTCGCCGCCTACGTCGTGGCGCTGCGCGACGGCGTGTGGGCGAGCATCCGCCGCGGCTTCGCCTGGATCGACCGCTACCGCATCGCGATCGGCACCGCGATCCTGTGGTTCATCGCGATCACGGTGACGCTGTTCACGGTCTTCTTCACCCACCCCGAGGACTGGGCGTTCCCGGTCAAGGCGATCACCTACTGGTACCAGCAGCACGAGCTGCAGCGGGTCGGCGGCCCGTGGTGGTACTACCTGCCGCGGCTGGCGCTCTACGAGTTCCTCATCATCGGCGCGGCGCTCGTCTGGGCGGTGCGCCGGCGGCGGCGGATGAAGCGACTGGAGCTGTTCTGCCTGGCGTGGGGGCTCGGCGCGATCGGGCTGTACGCCTACCTCGGCGAGAAGACCCCGTGGCTGATCGTGCACCAGGTGCTGCCGTTCGTGCCGCTCGCCGGCGCGCAGCTTGCCCGCACGTTCTCGCCGAGCGGGCGGTGGTGGTCGCGGGCGCTGGCCTCGGCCGCGATCGCCGCGACCGCCTGGAGCGCGCTGGCCTCGAGCTTCCTCTACCCGGCGCTGTCCACCGCGAACCGGCACGGCGAGCTGATCGTCTACGTGCAGACCACCCCCGAGGAGCAGGCGCTCGCCAACGAGGGGCTGGCGCTCGCGCGCTCGCAAAAGGAAGGCATGGTGGCGGCCGTGGACGGGGAGGGGAGCTGGCCGCTCTCGTGGCAGTGGAAGAAGGTCCCGGTGTGGTGGGGGGCGCCGCAGGCCGGGATGCGCCCGCCGATCGTGGTCTGCGACCCCGACAAGGAGGCCGCGACACAGGCGCTGCTCGGCCCCGACTACACCGTACGCCGCATCCCGCTGCGGGCGTGGTGGGTCGAGGATTACGCCAGCCTGACGCCGGTCAAGCTGATCCGCTGGTTCTTCACGCGGCGGACGTGGTCGCCGATCGGCGCCACGGACATCGATGTCTTCGAGGCCAAGGGGAAGTAGCGCGCCGGCGCTGGAGAGGCGAACCGTGAGCGTGGAACTGTCGATCGTCGTCCCGATCTATGACGAGCAGGAGAGCGTGCCCGAGCTGTACCGCCGGCTCTCGGAGACGCTGGCGAAGACCGTTGCGAGCTACGAGATCGTAATGGTGGACGACGGTTCCCACGACCGCACCTGGGAGCTGATCCGTGGGCTCGCGGCGCGCGACGCTCGCGTCAAGGGGCTGTCGTTCTCGCGCAACTTCGGCCACCAGATGGCGTTCACCGCCGGCCTCGACCACGTCGACGGCGACGCGGTCGTCATCATGGACGCCGACCTGCAGGACCCGCCCGAGCTGATCCCGGAGTTGGTCGCGCGCTGGCGCGAGGGGTACGACGTCGTCTACGCGGTGCGCGCCAAGCGCCACGGCGAGACCGCGTTCAAGCTCCTCACCGCGGCGGCGTTCTACCGCACCCTGCGCGCGATCACCAACGTCGACATCCCGATCGACACCGGCGACTTCCGCCTGATGAGCCGCCAGGCGGTGGCGGCGTTCCGCCGCTTCTCCGAGCACCACCGCTTCACCCGCGGCATGGTCTCGTGGCTCGGCTTCCGCCAGGTCGGCGTGCCGTACGCCCGCGCGGCGCGCCACGCCGGCGAGACGAAGTACCCGCTGAAGAAGATGCTGCGCCTGGCGAGCGACGGGATCACTTCGTTCTCGTACCTGCCGTTGCAGCTCGCGAGCTGGGTCGGCCTCGCCGTCGCCGGGCTCGCCGGCCTGGCGCTCGTCGGCACGGTGGCGGCCAAGCTCGCCGGCTCGGGGTTGCCGTGGATGTGGGTGGCGATCGCCGGTCTCGGCGTGCTCGGCGGCGCGCAGCTGATCGCCCTCGGGCTGCTCGGCGAGTACGTCGGCCGCGTCTTCGACGACGTGCGCGGCCGCCCGCTCTACCTGGTGCAGGAGACCGTGGGTTTCGAGCCGGAGCGTCGCTCGGCGTCCGCCGTCACGGTCTGATACCAATTTGCGATCTGTCGTGGAGCAATGCTTGTCACTGCGAGGAGCGGAGCGAGAAAGCAGTCTCGCGGCCCAGTGAGGTTGGTCGACACCGGTTGGGGACGAGATCGCTTCGTCATCCCGCCTGCGGCGGGACTCCTCGCGATGACACCAATTCCTCCACAAAGGACGGTGAATTGGTCTGAGCCGCGCTCAGCTCTCGACCTCGGCGATCGCGGCAGCCACGTCCGCGGTCCCCTGGATCACCCGCTGCAGGCCGGGGAAGTAGCGGTCCATCACCGTGAGGCCGATGAGCAGCAGGTTGGAGAACTGCGCGTGCGTCAGCTCCGCGTCCTCGAGGTCGGCGGAGCACTTGAAGCGCACCTCGCCGTCGTTGACGTCGAACTCGAAGCTGCCGAGCAGGAGGCCGTAATTGGCGCGGGTGAGGTACTCCATCACCTCGCGCCGGCGTCCCTCGGGGACCTTCCCCTCGACGAACGTGAGGAAGCGGACGATCGGGTGGTCGCTCTCCACGACCGCGATGAGGCGGTAGTTGCCGTGCTCGCCCGCCGCG
>DAIDOU010000356.1 GCA_027458945.1 Acidobacteriota bacterium | reverse complement strand
CTGCTCTTCAACGGCATGGCGAAGGTCCCGATGCAGTTCGGGATCCTCTTCGTCGGCGCGAGCCTCTTCGCCTTCTACCAGTTCGAGGCGCCGCCGGTGTTCTTCAATCCGGTCGAGGTCGCCAAGGTCCGCTCGTCGCCGCAGGAGGCGCGCTTCGCCGAACTGGAGGCGCGCTACCGCGAGGCGAGCGTCGCGCAGGAAGCGCGGGCGCGTGCGCTCGCCGTCGCGCTGCGGGGCTCCGACGGCCCGCGCCAGGCGGAGGCGACCGCGGCGTACCGCGCCGCCGGCAACGCCGCCGCGGCGATCCGCCGCGACGCGATCGGCGTGATGCACGCCGCGGACCCGGGCGCCGATCCCAGCGACACCAACTACGTGTTTCTCTCCTTCGTCGTGCGCCACCTCCCGGCCGGGCTCGTCGGCCTCGTCCTCGCGATGGTGTTCGCCGCCTCGATGTCGGCGTCCTCGGCGGAGCTCAACGCGCTCGCCTCGACCACGGTCGTGGACGTGTACCGGCGTCTGCTGAGGCCCGGGGCGGGGGAGCGGCACTACGTGCTGGTGTCGCGCCTCGCGACCGTAGGGTGGGGGGCGTTCGCGGTGCTGTTCGCCGAGTACGCGAGCCGGCTCGGCTCGCTGATCGAGGCGGTCAACATCCTCGGGTCGCTGTTCTACGGCACGATCCTCGGTGTCTTCCTCGCCGGGTTCTACGTCAAGCGCGTCTCCGGCACCGCGGTGTTCGCCGCCGCGATCGCCGCCGAGGGGTTGGTGCTGGCGTGCTTCGCGTTCACCCGGATCTCGTTCCTCTGGTACAACGTGGTGGGATGCCTGGCAGTCCTCGGCCTGGCACTGCTGTTCGAAGCGTGTCGGGGAGCGCGGCCGGTATCGGACCTCTCGCAACCTCAGGCCGCGACCGGCGAATGAGGAGGGCGGGAAGAGGGTAGAAGGAAGACGGAAGACGGAAGACGGAAGACGGGCACTCCTTCTCCCCTCTCCCTTCTTCCGTCTCCCTATCAGCTCCCCACGTGTCCCTTTTCTTGCGTGATCAACTCTTCACTCTGGGCTGTCCAGCTCTTCTGCGACCCACGATCCACGTCGTCGCTCCTGCGGACGACGGACCACTGTCTCTCCGCCGGGCTACTTCTCCCACTCCTTGATCAGGTTGTCGACCATCGCGGTCTCGGCCTTGGGGTCGGCGGCCTTGCCGACGGCGATCGCCTTCTTCGCGAGCGCGATCGCCTCGGCCTTCTTGCCGTCGAGGGCGAGGAAGCGGGCCTGGCCGGCGAGGTTGTACATCGTTTCCTTGACCGCGACGGACTTGGCGAGCCACGTCCGCGCCTCGGGGAGGTTGACGTTGTTGTCGAGGCAGAACGCCGCGGCGCGGTAGCTCGTGCGCCAGTCGTCGGGCTTGGCCACGGCGATCGCCTTGCGCGCCTCGGTGAGCACCTTGTCCACGGTGTCCACCTTGAAGGTGAACGGGACCGCCAGCTTGTCCCAGGCCATCGCCACGGTCGCCGATTCGGTGGAGACCGCGGGGAAGCAGAAGGTGAGCAGCTCGTGGAAGGGCATCTCGTGCGGCTTGACCTTGATCCGCAGCGCGTCCTCCGCCTGCTTGTACTGGTACGCGCCCCACTGCTTCGCCGTCTTGTTGAAGATCACGGTCCACTCGTCCTTGCCGGGGATGGTGAACAGGCCGTAGGTGCCGGCCGGCAGCTTCGTGCCGTCGATCGTGACGGGGTCGGCGAACGTGATCGTGGTGGCCTCGTTGGCGCCGGTGCGCCACACCTGGTCGTAGGGGACGAGGCCGCCCCAGATCACTCGCCCCTTCACGCCGGGACGGCAGTAGGTGATCGTCACGTTGGTGAGGCCGACGGTCTGCGAGACCGTGGCCTGCGGGCTGACGCGCGGCAGGTCGAGCTGCGCCATCGCCGGGGACGCCGCCACGATCGCCCCGGCCGCGAGCGCGGCGAGCCCGAAGGTATTGAGCGTTTTCATGATCGTTCTCCTTTCGGGACGATCCTACGACGGAGTCTCATGTAGGTCAACGGGTGAGCGGGGCTCCGCGCGGGCTCAGGCCACGGGCGCGGGTGCGCCGTCGAGCTGGTCCCGGATGAACTCCTCGACCATCAGGCGCTCCGCGGCGGACGGCTCGACGAACTCGATGCCGAGCTGGGTCCGCGGCGCGTCGCCGTTGCCGCCCAACTCGTGCAGGTGCG
This sequence comes from Acidobacteriota bacterium, assembly GCA_027458945.1. Classification (GTDB taxonomy): domain Bacteria; phylum Acidobacteriota; class Thermoanaerobaculia; order Thermoanaerobaculales; family Thermoanaerobaculaceae; genus RBG-13-68-16. The sequence goes on along the minus strand of DAIDOU010000356.1, from coordinate 129 downwards.
CGACCCGGCCGCGGCAGGTGAGCGTCCTGCCGTGGAGGTTCACCTCGACCTCGACATGGGAACCGATCGGCGCCGCCTCCTCGGTCTCGATCAGGAGGCCGACGGTGCTGATCGTCTTGACCATGAAGT
>DAIDOU010000355.1 GCA_027458945.1 Acidobacteriota bacterium | reverse complement strand
AAGAAGATCGTGATGGCGGTGACCGGCATCATGATGTTCCTCTGGCTCATCGGCCACATGGTCGGGAACCTCCAGATCTTCTTCGGACCCGAGAAGATCAATACCTACGCTCACTTCCTCCACAACGGCGGGGAGGAGATCTTGCTCGGCGTGCGCGCGGTGATGATCATCGCGGTGCTGCTGCACCTGCTCGCGGCGCTGCAGGTGACGCTCGCCGACTGGCGGGCGCGGCCGGTCGGCTACGTGGTCAAGAAGAACATCGAGACCTCGTACGCCGCCCGCACGATGATCATCAGCGGCCCGCTGATCTTCCTCTATCTCGTCTACCACCTGCTGATGTTCACGTTCCTCAAGGTGGGGCCGGGGCGCAGCGCGACCGACGTCTACGCGAACGTGGTGCAGGGCTTCCAGGTGCCGCTGATCGCGGGCGTCTACATCGCGGCGATGCTCGTGCTCGTCTACCACCTCTGGCACGGGGCGTGGTCGATGCTGCAGACGCTCGGCGCCAACCATCCGAAGTACAACAGCATGCGGAAGATCGTGGCCACGGGGCTGGCGGTGATCATCGCCGCCGGGTTCGCCTCCGTGCCCGTCGCGGTCCTGCTCGGCATCATCCGCTAGGGAGAGGGCACATGACACTCGACGCCAGGATCCCATCGGGCCCCATCGAGAAGAAGTGGGAGAAGCACCGCTTCGACATGAAGCTGGTGAACCCGTCCAACAAGCGCAAGTACCGCATCATCGTGGTGGGGACGGGGCTCGCCGGCGGCGCCGCCGCGGCCAGCCTCGGCCAGCTCGGGTACGAGGTCGAGGCGTTCTGCTACCAGGACAGCGCGCGCCGCGCCCACTCGATCGCGGCCCAGGGTGGCATCAACGCGGCGAAGAACTACCAGAACGACGGCGACAGCGTCTTCCGCCTGTTCTACGACACGGTCAAGGGCGGCGACTTCCGCTCGCGCGAGGCCAACGTCTACCGCCTCGCCGAGGTCAGCAACGCGATCATCGACCAGTGCGTGGCGCTCGGCGTGCCGTTCGCGCGCGAGTACAGCGGCTACCTGGCGAACCGCTCGTTCGGCGGGGCGCAGGTGTCGCGCACGTTCTACGCCCGCGGCCAGACCGTGCAGCAGCTCCTGCTCGGCGCCTACGCGACGCTTTCCCGCGAGGTCGCGCTCGGCTCGGTGAAGATGTACCCGCGCCACGAGATGCTCGAGCTGGTCGTGATCGACGGCCACGCCAAGGGGATCGTGGTGCGCGACATGGTCACCGGGAAGATCAGCTCGCACGCGGCCGAAACGGTGCTGCTCGCGACCGGCGGCTACGGCAACGTCTTCTACCTGTCGACCAACGCCAAGGGGTGCAACGGCACGGCGATCTGGCGCGCGCACCGCAAGGGCGCGTTCTTCGCCAACCCGTGCTACACCCAGATCCACCCCACCTGCATCCCGGTCGCGGGCGAGCACCAGAGCAAGCTCACGCTGATGAGCGAGTCGCTGCGCAACGACGGCCGCGTGTGGGTGCCGAAGAAGGCCGGCGATCAGCGCAAGCCGTGGGAGATCCCGGAAGACGACCGCGACTACTACCTCGAGCGCAAGTACCCGAGCTACGGCAACCTCGCCCCGCGCGACATCTCCTCGCGCGCGGCCAAGCAGGTGTGCGACGAGGGCCGCGGCGTCGGGCCCGGCGGGCGCGGCGTCTACCTCGACTTCACCGAGTCGATCGGCCGCCTCGGCAAGGGCGTGATCGAGGCGCGCTACGGCAACCTGTTCGAGATGTACGAGCGCATCACCGGTGAAGACCCGTGGAAGTGGCCGATGCGCATCTACCCCGCCATGCACTACACGATGGGCGGGCTGTGGGTGGACTACAACCTGATGAGCAACCTGCCCGGGCTGCACGTGCTCGGCGAGGCCAACTTCTCCGATCACGGGGCGAACCGGCTCGGCGCCTCGGCGCTGATGCAGGGACTCTCCGACGGCTACTTCGTGATCCCGTACACCGTCGCCGACTACCTGACCAAGGTGAAGCCGGGCTCGCGCCCGAAGGCCGACCACCCGGCGTTCAAGGAAGCCGAGCGCGCGGTCGAGGAGCGGACGGGCAAGCTGCTCGGGATCAACGGCCGCCGGACGGTGGACGAGTTCCACCGCGACCTCGGCAAGGTGATGTGGGAGTTCGTCGGGATGGGGCGCAACGAGGCCGGGCTGAAGACGGCGCTCGCCAAGATCCCCGAGATCCGCGAGCAGTTCTGGAAGGACGTCCGCGTCCCCGGCGCCGGCGCCGACTTCAACCAGGAGTTGGAGAAGGCAGGGCGGGTGGCCGACTTCCTCGAGCTGGGCGAGGAGCTAGCCTACGACGCGTTGATGCGCGACGAGTCGTGCGGCGCCCACTTCCGCGAGGAGCACCAGACCCCCGACGGCGAGGCGCAGCGCAACGACGAGCAGTACGCGTACGTGGCGGCGTGGGAGTGGAAGGGCGAGGGGAAGGCCCCCGAGCTGCACAAGGAATCTCTCGAATTCGAGAATGTGCACCTGGCACAGCGGAGCTACAAATGAGGCTGACCCTGAAGATCTGGCGGCAGGAGAACCGGGACGACAAGGGGCGGCTGGTGGCGTACCCGATGGACGACGTGGCCGAGGACTGCTCGTTCCTCGAGCTGCTCGACATCCTCAACCAGAGCCTGATCAAGAAGGGCGAGCGCCCGATCGCGTTCGACCACGACTGCCGCGAGGGGATCTGCGGCTCGTGCGGCTTCATGATCTCCGGCATCGCCCACGGCCCGCAGAAGCTGACCACGACCTGCCAGCTGTTCATGCGGCAGTTCAAGGACGGCGACACGATCGTGGCCGAGCCGTTCCGCTCGCGCGCGTTCCCGGTGATCAAGGACCTGGTCGTGGACCGCAGCGCGCTCGACAAGATCGTGCAGGCCGGCGGCTTCATCTCGGCGCGCACCGGCTCGAGCCCGGACGCCAACGCGATCCTGATCTCCAAGGAGAAGGCCGACAAGTCGATGGACGCCGCGGCGTGCATCGGCTGCGGCGCCTGCATCGCCGCCTGCCCGAACGGCTCGGCGATGCTGTTCACCGCCGCGAAGGTCAGTCACCTCGGCCTGCTGCCGCAGGGGCAGCCGGAGCGCCGCCAGCGCGCGCTGCGCATGGTCGCGAAGATGGAGGAGCTGGGGTTCGGCGCCTGTTCGAACCACGGCGAGTGCGAGGCGGTCTGCCCGAAGGGCGTCTCGCTCGAGTTCATCGCCCGGCTCAACCGCGACTACCTCGGCGCCAGCGTGTTCGAGACGATCGAGAAGGTGAAGAACGT
>DAIDOU010000354.1 GCA_027458945.1 Acidobacteriota bacterium | reverse complement strand
GCCGATGATCGCCGCGGAGCTGGGGGACCTCCTCTTTCAGATCGTGTTCGCGGCCCAGATCGCCGCCGAGCGGGGCCTGTTCGACATCGACGACGTGTGCCGCGGGATCGGCGCCAAGATGGTTCGCCGGCACCCGCACGTATTCGGCGACGTCGAGGTCTCGGGCGCCTCGGAGGTCGTCCGCAACTGGGAAGCGATCAAGGCGCGGGAGAAGCGGGCCGGGGGCGCGCTCGCCGGCGTGCCGCGCCAGCTGCCGGCCCTCCTCAAGGCGCTGCGGATCACGGAGAAGGCGGCGGCCGTCGGGTTCGACTGGGAGCGGGTCAACGATGTCGTGGCGAAGCTCGAGGAGGAGGTGGCCGAGCTGAAGGCCGAGATCGTGCCCGGCCGCGCTCCCGGTGCGGCCCCTCCGGAGGGCGTGCGGGAGGAGCTGGGCGACGTCTTCTTCGTCATGGCAAACCTGGCGCGCCAGCTGGGTGTGGACCCGGAGGCGGCGCTGCAGGCCGCCAACGAGAAGTTCACCCGTCGGTTCGAATCGATGGAGCACCAGGCAGAGCAACGCGGCGTGACTCTGGCGGCGTTCGATGGGCCGGAACTCGAGACGCTCTGGAACCGCGCCAAGGACGCGGAACGTCACGGCAGCGAATGATTTGACATTTGTTCGCGCGAGGCGTACGGTGCGTCGGATTTTCGCTCCGTCCGGAGCGGGGGAGATCATCGATGCGGAACCTCTGGCTGTCCACGTTCATCGCCGCCACGGCGGCCTCCACGGCGCTGGCTTCGGTGGCGGTGTTGCGGGTCAACGACACAGTGCTGACCGACGCCGACCTGACGATGGCGAAGCGCGCGGTTTCCATGCAGATGCGGGGGATGCCGGCGACGAGCGCGGTGGTCACACGGCACGCGGTCGATCAGCTGATCGGCAAGACGCTCATCCTGCAGGCGGCGCGCGACGCCAAGATCACCGCGGACCCCAAGGAGGTCGCGGCGGCGGTCGACGAGCAACGCAAGCAGCTCGGCGGCCAGGAGGCGTTCGCAAAGGCGCTCGCGACGGCCGGGATCACCGAGCAGGAGCTCGCCCAGAAGGAAGCCGAGCGGATGATCGTCCAGAAGTACGTGGAAACCGACCTGACCAAGCGAGCGACGGTCACGGAAGCTGACGCGAAGCAGTTCTACGACTCCAACCCCAAGGAGTTCGAGCACCCGGAGCAGGTGAAGCTGCGGATGATCCTGGTCAAGGTCAACCCCCAGGCCGATCAAAAGGAAGACGCCACCTTGAAGGCACGCGCCGAGGACGCGCGCAAGCGCGTGGCCGGCGGCGAGGACTTCGCAAAGGTCGCGGCCGAGATCTCGGACGATCCCAGCAAGTCCAACGGCGGCGAGATCGGTTGGGTCCGCCAGGGGTTGATGCTGCCGGAGCTCGATGCGGCCGTGTGGCCGCTCAAGGCCGGCGACGTCAGCCCCGTGCTGCGCAGCAAGTTCGGCTATCACGTCTTCAAGGTCGAGGAGCGGCGCCCAGCCGGGATCACGCCGTTCCCGGAGGCCAAGGCGATGGTGATGAACTACCTGCAGAGCCGGCGGATCGACGACACGCTGCAGACGATCATTGCCGAGCGCCGGGCCAAGGCCAAGATCGAGGCTCTCGACCCGGAGGTCAAGGCGGCGCTCGAGCCGCCGCCGGCACCGGCTCCGCACGCCGGGGCGGCGGGTCCCGGTGCTGCGACCGGCGCGGCCGCTAAGCCGACGGCGAATGTCCCGAAGAAGCCCTGACCGCCCAGCGCGGATCGTGGTCGCGGCCGTCGTCGAACGTGACGACGGCCGCGTGCTTTTGGCCCGTCGCCTGCCGGGCGCGCACCTCGGCGGCCTGTGGGAGTTTCCCGGCGGCGGGGTCGAGGCCGGCGAGACCCCGGCGGAGGCGCTCGTCCGCGAGCTGCGGGAGGAGCTGGGCGTCGAGGTGACCGTGGGCGAACCGCTCACCTTCGCGTTCCACCGCGACGAGCGAGGCGACGTCGTGCTGCTGTTCTTCGCCGCCCGCCTCGCCGCCGGCGAGCCGAGCGGTCTGCAGGGACAGGCGTTGGGCTGGTTCGCCCGCGGCGAGCTGCGCGACCTCGCCACCCCGCCCGCGGACGCCGAACTGGTGCGCCGTCTCACCGGCGCGCCCGCGTGAGGGCGCGGCCCGCGGCGGCCGCGCCTCAGTCGAACAGCGGCGTCCCGTCGCGGAGCAGCGCCTCACCGTCGAGCACGAGCGTGGGGTGGAGCACGATCCCGTCGACGTGGAAGGGAATGTCGACGGTGCCTCCCATCGAGGCGTTGTTGCCGAACGCGACGTGGAC
>DAIDOU010000353.1 GCA_027458945.1 Acidobacteriota bacterium | reverse complement strand
GACGAGCGCAACGATCACGGCGGCGGCCTCGAAGTAGACCGCGACGCGGCCGTGCAGCCGGAACGACGCGGGGAAGATCCCCGGCGCGACGGTCGCCACGACGCTGTAGGCGAACGCGGTGCCGGTCCCGATCGCGATCAGCGTGAACATGTTGAGCCGCCATGTCACGATCGAACGCCAGCCGCGGGCGAGCAGCGGCGCCCCGCCCCACAGCACCACCGGCGTGGCGAGCGCGAGCTGCGCCCACGGCAGCCACGGCGCTTCGAGGGCGTGCCTGAACGTGGGGACCATCTCGCCCATCGCGATCAGGAGGAGCGGCAGCGCGAGCGCCGCGCTGATCCAGAACCGCCGCGTCATGTCCACCAGTTCCGGGTTCGGCGCTTCCTCGACCGCGACGGTGCGCGGCTCGAGCGCCATCCCGCAGATCGGGCAGCTCCCCGGCTCGGGGCGAACGACCTCGGGGTGCATCGGGCAGACGTACTCGGTGCGCGACGCCGCGAGCGGCGCGGCCGTCTCGAGCGCCATCCCGCACGACGGGCAGGCGCCGGGGGCGGCCTCGTGGACCTCCGAGCACATCGGGCAGACGTACTCCGCCCGGCCGGACGACGCCGGGTGCGCGTGAGCCGCCACGGCGGGCATCGGCGCCTTGCGCATTCCGTGCGTGCCCGGCGCGGCGAGGATGGCGGCGGGGTCGGCGTCGAACCGTTCGGCGCAGCGCGGGTTGCAGAAGAAGTACGTGGTGCCGGCGTGGACGCGCGAGATCACGTTGGACTTCTCGAACACCTGCATCCCGCACACGGGATCGACGCCGAGCAGCCTGCCGCGCGGCGCCGCGGTCATCGCCGGCATCGCGGGCATCATCGGCTTGGCCGCGCCCGCAGGCCGCATCGGGGCGCTGCCGGGGTGGGCGAGGACGCGCTCCGGGTCGGCGTCGAACTTGGCGGCGCACCCTGCGCAGCAGAAGTAGAACGTCGTCTCCCCGTGCCGGCGCGACACGACGTTCGGCTTCTCGAACACCTGCATGCCGCACACCGGGTCGACGCCGAGCAGCTTCCGGTCGCCCGCCGCCGCACCCGCCCCGGTCGAGTGCTGGTTCATCACGAACGTCACCCCCGGCGAATAGTACCCGCTCGCGCCCGCCGGCATTCCCGCCGCGGCGCCCGCAGCCGGTGCGCGGCCGGCGCCGAAGTGCTATCGTCGCCGCACGATGGCCCTCCACGTCGCCGACCACCCGCTGCTCCACGACATCATGGCCCGGCTGCGCGATCGCACGACGAACTGCGAGGAGTTTCGCACCCTCGCGCACCGCATCTCGCTCCTGCTCGTCGCCGAGGCGACGCGCGACATCCCGACCGTGGCCGGCAGGGTCGAGACGCCGCTCGAAGCCACCGCCGCGCGGCGCGTCGCGACGCGCGTCGTCGCGGTGCCGGTGCTGCGCGCCGGCCTCGGGATGCTGCAGGCGTTCCTCGACCTCGTGCCCGCGGCCGAGGTCGGCTACTTCGGCCTCGAGCGCGACGAGACCACCGCGGTCGCCCGCCGCTACTACGAGAAGGTGCCGCCGCGGCTGGGCGAGGCGGTCGTCTTCCTCCTCGACCCGATGCTCGCCACCGGCGGCTCGGCCGCGATGGCGGTCGACGGGCTCGAGGGGATGGGCGCCCGCCAGGTGCGCCTCGTGTCGATCGTCGCCGCGCCCGAGGGCGTGGCGCGCCTGCAGGACGCGGCGCCGAACGTGGAGATCTACACGGCGGCACTGGACCGGGGGTTGAACGAGAGGAAGTACATCCTCCCGGGGCTGGGGGACTTCGGCGACCGCCTCTACGGCACCTGAGGTGCGCTGCCGATAGCGGACCTCTATTCGTGCGGGGGGGCCCGCGGCCGCTTCACCGCCCTCCCGGCCGCTCTCGCCCCCCCGAGCCCCCCACTCGCCGCGGCGAAGCCGCGGCTCGCCTGGCGTTGCGCTGCGGCGGTTCGGATCCTTCCATGAGAAGGCCTGAGGATGTCAAGGCCGCCGTGGCGGCCTGGTGGGGAGGCGGGCGGCGAGCGTGAGGGTCGAGTTCTCGAGGCCGCCGCGGCCGAGCCGGATCAGCATGCTTCCATCCGCACTGTTGGCGCGCCCGTTGCGGGGCGCTGTGCACGTTGGGGTCCATCCAGCACGGGTGCTGCAATCTCACGTTCGGTGTTCCGGTCAGGCGAGGAGAGCCACCCGATCGGACCAGGCATGCGATCGCAGTCACCCGGACTGGGCGATGGGCTCGGGCAGCGACAGGGCGAGGGCGTGGCATGAAGGGGCGTTTTCCTAGTCGGCGTCGTTGGTCGTGTCAGGCCGCATGGTGAGCCCTGGCGACGCGGTTGAGGTTGTGGAAGGGATCGTAGGTGGCCTGGTCAACCCAGAGGCGGTGGAGGAGGACGGCGAGTTTGCGGGCGACGGCGACGACGGCGCGTTTCCTGGCTTTCCTGGAGCCGCCGGCGGCCAGCGCCAAGCCGTAGCGGCGGAGATCGCAGTCCTGGCCGAAGCGGCCGAGGATATGCTGGGCGCAGCTGACCAGGAGTCGGCGCGTGAGGGGGTCGCCGGTCTTGCTGATGTGGAGCTCGGGGTCGTGATCGCCGGATTGTCGGCGGGCGCGGACGAGGCCGAAGTAGGCGCCGACGCTGCGGCTTTTGCGGAAGCGGGCCGGATCCTCGATGGTGAGCACGAAGGCGGTGGCGGTGAGCGGGCCGACGCCGGGGACCTGGAGCAGGAACGCGGTCTCGGGGTAGCGCTCGGCGGCGAGGGTGGAGAGTTGCTCGTCGTACCGTTGGATCGTCACGCTCAGGCTCGCGATCGTCTCGAGCACGGGCGCCAAGGCGACCATGAGCTCGGGCGGCAGTGAGGTCCTGGCTCTGGCCGCGAACGCCTCCGTGTGGGTCCGTGGGAGGCGATGGCCGGTTGCCTTGACGACTCCGCGAACGTGGTTGACGAGGCCAGTTCGGGCCTTGACGAGCGCATTGCGCGAGCGCAGGACGGCGAGGTCGGCTTGGGCTTGGGCTCCGCGGTGCTGGATCGGCGCGAGCAGGTTGGGATCGAGCCGCGCCAGCCGCGCCAGGACCTCGGCGTCGATGCGGTCGTTCTTGTTGCGGTTCTGCGAGATCAGACGGACCTTGCGGGCGTTGGCCACGATCACCTCGTGGCCCAGCGCCGAGAGCAGCCGGCTCACCCACGGCGAGTGGGTGCCGACCTCGAGGGCGATCCGCATCGGCGCATAGGCCGAGAAGAACGCGGTCAGCTCCCGGCGGGTTGTCCCGACCCGAGCCTCGCCGAGCTTCTCGCCCGTCGCCTTGTCGATGAGGCACACCACGCTGTCCTCATCGCCGAGGTCCAGACCGCACACCGCGTCGCCCGTTGGCACGATCACCGCCCGCTTGATCCGCACCACCTTGCTGGTACTCTTCTTCATGGCCAACCCCTTTCTGGGCGTCCAAGCCCGCTGAGCTTTGCAGACCACACGGTACTGCGCGGGGGTTGGCCTTCTCATCCCATCTCACCTAGCCTCCGGCTGTGCTCCGGCGCGGCGGGCTCCCGCGCCTAGCATCCGGCCCACGCTCGGCTCCGCGGCTACACGCCGTAACCCGTCCGCCCTGCTGCTGACGTCTTGTCTTTGCTGATCCCTGGCCCCTGACCCTTGATCCCGTCTTTCCGGAGCCCGGGCCCTGAACCCCGGACCCCTGTCTTTCTGGCAGCGCGGCAACACGCCCCAAGCTATGAGGCGCTGCCTATCGGCTTTTCGTTCGTCTTCGAGGGGGGCGCGAGAGGTCGCGCGGGCTGCGTCGGCGGGGGCCGCTCGGACCACGGGCCACGGACCACTGACCACGATTTTCTCAGCTGGCAAACAACAGGGCGACGCCGGCCACGGTCACCGCGGTGCCGGTGAGGGCGCGCGCGGTCGGGCGGTGGCGTTCGCTGACCATCAGGAGCGGGATCACCAGCACCGGGGTGGTCGCCATCAGCGTCGCCGCGATACCGACCTCGGTGAGGCGCGCCGCAACGAGCGACATCCACACGCCGAGGAACGGCCCGAACACCGCGCCGCCGAGCACGTACGGCCACGCGGTCCGCACCGCGGACGCGACCTCGAGGCCGCGGCCGCGCCCGCTCGCCGCGGTGAGCGCCCAGATCAGGCCGGTGGCGGCCGCCATCCGCACCCAGGTGCCGGTCAGCGCCGGCACCTCCCC
>DAIDOU010000352.1 GCA_027458945.1 Acidobacteriota bacterium | reverse complement strand
CGCGCGACCGCGAAGAGCATCTTCTCCGCGTCGTCGAGGTCCTGCGTGAGGCGCCGGAAGCTGACGAGGTTGCGCACGCGGACCTCGAGCTCGACGAGGTCGAACGGCTTGGTGAGGAAGTCGGTCCCGCCGGCCTCGAGGCCGCGCAGGCGGGCGTGCCGCGAGTCGAGGCCGGTGAGGAACACGACCGGGAGCAGCCGCGTCTCCTCGTCGGCCTTGAGCCGGCGGCACACCTCGAAGCCGTCGATCCCCGGCATCATGACGTCGAGGAGGATCACGTCCGGCTGGCGCTCGCGCGCGAGCAGCAACCCGCTCTCGCCCTCGAGCGCCTGCCACACCTCAAAGCCGAGCGGCAGGAGAGCGTCCCGCATCGCCTCGAGACTCTGCGGTTGATCGTCGATGATCAGCACCGTCCCCGCGGTGGCCATAGCTGGCAACGATTCTACACAAGCCCGCGGCGGCCGTTCTCGGCAAAGAGGGAGGGCCGCCCGACCGGGCGGCCCTCGGCGGGACACAACCCAACGCTGCTACGGCAGGCGCAGGAAGACGAAGCTCTTCTGTTCGGCCTGCGGGCGGTACACGTAGAGACGGACCATCGTGCCTGACTTCAACGACGAGAGCGCGTCGGTGAACTCCTGCGTCGAGGTCACCTCGTGCGCATCGACGCGCATGACGACGTCGCCGGCGCGCAGCCCGGCCTCGTCGGCCGGCGACGAATCCGAGACGTGGCTCACGATCACGCCCTCGATCTCGCGCGGGATCTCGAACTGACGCCGCGCGCGGGCCGAGAGGTCGTCCACCTTGAGGCCGAGCTTGGAGGACGGCGTGTTGTCCGTGACAGGCGAGGTGCCCTGGGCGTTTTCGGCTTCGGGCCGCTCGCCGAGAACTACCGACAGCGTCTTGTGCGAGCCGTCGCGGAAAACGTCGAGTTCGACCTTGCGCCCGGGGGCGATCGCCGACACGTAGTCGATCAGCTGGCGGGTCTCCTTGACCGGCGTGCCGTCGACCGCGACGATCACGTCGCCAGCCTTGACGCCGGCTTTGTCCGCCGGACCGGGCCGGCTCACGCTCTCGACCAGAGCCCCGTTGCGGGAGGACAGCTTGAACGCCTCCTGCGCCCTCTGGTCGAGGTTCGTCACCGTCACCCCGAGGTAACCGCGGATGACCTTGCCCTTGGTCTCGAGTTGCGGCAGCACCGACTTGATCGTGTTGACCGGGATGGCGAAGCCGAGGTTCTGTCCGGCGGCGTTGATCGCCGTGTTCATCCCGACGACCTGACCGCACAGGTTCACGAGCGGGCCGCCCGAGTTGCCGAGGTTGATGGCGGCGTCGGTCTGGATGAAGTCCTCGAACGAGCGCGTCATGTCGGAGAGGTTGAGCGTGCGGTTCTTCGCCGAGACCACGCCGACCGTCACGGTATGCTCCATCGCAAGCGGGTTGCCCACCGCCATCACCCAGTCGCCGACCCGCAACACGCTCGAATCGCCGAGCGCCAGCGGCGGGTACGGTTTCTTAGCGTCGATTTTGATCAGCGCGATGTCGGTCGCCGGGTCACGACCGACGATCTTGGCCGGCACGCGGTCGCTCCCCTCGGCGATGCGCACCCACACCTTGTCGGCGCCCTCGACGACATGGTTGTTGGTGAGGATCAACCCGTCGCTGGAGACGAAGAAGCCGCTGCCGGCGCCGGCTCGCTTCTCCGGCTGCTCCATGTTCGGGTGTGGGAAGCCGGGGCCGAAGAAGAACTCGAACGGGTCCATGTTGCCGTGCAAGCCGGGCATCTGCTGCGGCTTGACGACCTCCTCGGTGTAGACGGACACGACCGAGGGGTTGACGCGCTCGGCGAGGTCAGCGAAGTTGGGGTAGCCCGTCTG
>DAIDOU010000351.1 GCA_027458945.1 Acidobacteriota bacterium | reverse complement strand
CGCAGCGCGGCCGGCAGGGCCTCACGATCGTCGAGGAGGCGCGCTTCGCGAGCGCCGCATATCCCGGCCTGGCTCCGATCGTCACCGAGTTCCTCGCCCGGGTGCGGACGCCCGTCCTTGCCGCCTGCTTCGGCGTGCCCGGCGCCGTCCTCGACGGCAGCTGCCGGACGCCGAACCTGCCGTGGGTGCTCACCGAGCGCGAGCTCTCCGCCGCCGCCGGTGCGCCGGTCCGCCTGATCAACGACTTCGCCGCGGCGGCGCTCGGCGTCCTCGTGACCCCGCCCGAGCGGACGGCCGTGCTACAGCCCGGCGAGCCGGCGCGCCACGGGCCGCGGGCCGTGCTCGGCGCCGGGACGGGCCTCGGCGAGGCGCTGCTGTTCTGGGACGGAAGGCGCTACCGGGCCCACCCCACCGAGGGCGGGCACGGGAGCTTCGCGCCCGAGGGCGAGCTGCAACGCGAGCTGCTCGCCCACCTCGAGGCGGAGTTCGGCCAGGTCTCGGTGGAGCGCGTCGTTTCGGGCCCCGGGCTGGCCCGGGTCTACCGCTTCCTCGTCGGACGCGGCGTGCCCTCCTCCTCCGAGGTCGCCCGGGAACTCGAGCTCGACGACGCCGGCGCCGTGATCGGCCGGCACGCGCTGGCGCACGACGATCCGGCGTGCGAGCAGGCGCTCGACCTGTTCGCCGCCGCCTACGGCGCCGAGGCCGGCAACCTCGCCTTGCGTTCGCTCGCGACCGGCGGGGTCTACGTCGCGGGGGGTATCGCCCCGAAGATCCTGCCCAAGCTGCGGGAGCCCTCGTTCCTCGCGGCGTTCGCCGGCAAAGGGCGGATGAGCGATCTCATGCGCACGATCCCGCTCGCCGTGGTGCTCGAGGAGCGCACCGGCCTGCTCGGCGCCGCCCTCGAGGCCGCCGCCATGGCCCGCCCGGGCCCCGCCTGAGGCTGAGCGGCGCATACCACTACGTACACATCTGACACAAATGAAGGTACACTTCACCCGGCTGTCGTCGGGGGGAGGGTTTCGTAGTGACCACGCCACGCGTTCGCGCCTCGTTGTACCGCAACCCCATCAGCTATTTCGGCGGGTTGGTGGTGATCGGCAGCGCCCTGCTGATCGCCTTCTCGCTCGTCCTGTCGTTCGTGATGAAGCAGGGGAGCAACCCGTACTTCGGCATCTTCACCTACCTCGTCCTCCCCGGCGTCCTCGGATTCGGTGCGGTCATCTTCCTCTTCGGCATGCGCCACGAGAGCGTGCGCCGGCGGCGGCTCGGCGCCGGTGCCCCGCCGGCCTATCCCTACGTGGACTTCAACGACCCGGGGCAGCGCCGGCGCGCCGGCTACGCCCTGCTCGCCTCGTTCTTCTTCGTCGTTCTGCTCGCGTTCGCCACCTACCACGGTTTCCTGTTCACCGAGTCGGTCACGTTCTGCGGCCGCGTTTGCCACACCGTCATGCAACCCGAGTACACGGCGTACCTCGCCTCTCCTCACGCTCGCGTCCGCTGCGTCGACTGCCACGTCGGTTCGGGCGCCTCGTGGTACGTCAAGTCCAAGCTCTCCGGGGCGCGCCAGGTGCTGGCCGTCCTCCTGCACGACTACCCCACGCCGATCCCGGTGCCGATCAAAAACCTGCGCCCGGCGCGCGAGACCTGCGAGGAGTGCCACTGGCCGCAGAAGTTCTACGGGGCGCAGCTCATCCAGAACCCGCACTTCCACTTCGACGAGGCGAACACCGCCGAGCAGATCTCGCTCCTGGTCAAGACCGGCGGTGGCAGCGCCAAGCTCGGCCAGAACGCCGGCATCCACTGGCACATGATCATCCAGAACAAGGTGGAGTACGTGGCGTCCGACGAGCAACTGCAGCAGATTCCGTGGGTCGAGGCGATCGGGCCCGACGGGAAGCGCCGCGAGTACACCAGCACCGACGCCAAGCTCACCCCGGAGAAGCTGGCCGCAATGACGCGGCACGTGATGGACTGCATGGACTGCCACAACCGCCCGACCCACATCTTCCAGGCCCCCGACGGCGCCGTGGACCGCGCGATGGCGTCCGGGCAGATCCCGACCAACCTCCCCTGGATCAAGAAGGTGGCGGTGGACGCGCTGGTGCGCCC
>DAIDOU010000350.1 GCA_027458945.1 Acidobacteriota bacterium | reverse complement strand
GGCCCGCAGCGACGCCAACCTCGACGCCGCGTGGAAGGCCACGGAAGCACGGGTGGGCGGGGCGGAGGCGCGTGGCGGGAGATGATCCTCGGGCTCCTGCCCCCGCCTGAGGCCGCCGGTGGCGGCTCACCGGCCCGCGATCTGGCCGCCTTGGCCGATATCGCGGTCGAGCGCGGGAGCGGGGCCGCGGCGGCCGCGCTGGCGGCGTCGCTGGCCGACGACCCCGAGTGGGCGCCGCTGCTCGCCGGCGCGCCGGCCGAGCCGACGGGCTGGTCGGGGCCGGCCGAGGCGCTGGCCGAGGTCGGCCTCGAACACGACGCCGCCGCGCTCTACGCCGCGACGTTCCCCGCTATTACGGCCGGGGACCTGGCGTGGAGCGCGCGGCGTCTGGCGGCGTGGGGCAACCGGCCGGCGGCGCTCACCGCCGGCGAACGGCTGTGGCACCGGCTGGGCGGCGTCCCGGCCTCGTTCCTCCCGCCTGCGCTGCAGCGCCTCATCCTCCCTCCCGAGCTCGTCGGCCCGTGCCGCGCGGCGGCGCGCGCCGCGGCGGTGCCCCCGGCGTGGCTGGTCGGGATCGTGCGGCAGGAGTCGCGGTTCGACGAGGACGCGACCTCGCCCGCCGGGGCGATCGGCGTGGCGCAGATGGTGCCAGAGGCGGCCCGCAACCTCGGGGCGCAGCCCGAGGAACTCAGGGACCCCGGTACCGCCCTGCGTCTCGCCGCGCGCGAGGTGGGCCGGCTCGCCGCCCGCTTCGGGCCGCGCCTCGCGGTCGTGGCGGCCGCGTACAACGCCGGAGACCGCGTGGTCGCGACCTGGCTCGTCGAGCTCGGGGGCGATCCCGGCGCGGCGCTGTTCGCCGCCGCCGTGCCGTACCGCGAAACCGCGGGGTACGTCCTCGACGTCTGCGAGGGCGCGGCGCTCGCCGGCTACCTGGGCGGCGGGACGGCCGCGACCGGAGACGGCGCCGCGGCGGGCGCGACGGGGAGCCCGGTGCCGGAGCGGTAGCGGACGACCTCGCCGCGTTTGGCGAGCTCCGCGGTCCAGCGCTCGATCTCCGCCGTGAGCTTGCGCTCGCGCAGGATCGCCTCGACCTTGGGGCGGAGGTCGGCGAGCGGCGGCACCGGTCGCCCGGCGCGCTTGAGATCGGGCACGAGCTCGGTGTTCCAGTACGCCTCCACCTCGCGCTGCGTCGGGCGCACGAACGGCCCGAAGCGGGCGGCCACGTACGCCTGCACCACCGCGGCGTGACGGACCAACTCGCGCAGCGGTCCCTCGTGGAAGCCCAGGCTCGCCAGCTTCTCGCGCAACGCCTCCGCCCCGCCCACCCGTGCTTCCGTGGCCTTCCACGCGGCGTCGAGGTTGGCGTCGCTGCGGGCCGCGATCCCGGCGACCTGCAGGTCCTGCCAGCGCAGCTCGAGGTCGACGAGCGCGTCGAGCACCACGGCGGCGTAGGCGTGGTCGGTCTCCCCCGCCTCGCGCGGGACCAGTGCCGCGACCTCGGCGAGCTCGACGTCGGAGGCGAGGACCGGCACGTTGTTGACCAGCGCGAGCACGCGCTCGACCTCGACCCCGGAGGAGAGGGCCATCGCCAGGACCAGCGTCAGCACGTCGTCATGTTACACTTTGCGCGGAGGCACACGTGGGGGAGGGCGCGCCGCAGCAAGGTGTTCTGGTCGTCGCCCTGGCGCAGATCGCGACGTGCCCGGGCCAGCTCCGCACCAACCTCGACAAGCACCTCGCGATGGCGGACCAGGCGCGAGCCCGCGGCGCCGACCTCGTCGTGTTCCCCGAGCTTTCCGTGTCGGGCTACCTGTTGGCCCACGGTGTGCTCGAGCACGCGCTGTGCCTCGACGACCCCCGCTTGGAGCCGTTGCGGCGCGCGAGCCGCGAGGTTGCGCTGCTGGTCGGCCTGCCGCTGCGCGAGCCCGAAGGCGGTATCTCGAACGCCGCGGTGCTGCTCGAGGGCGGCGAGGTGCGCGGCGTCCACCGCAAGCTCTACCTGCCCACCTACGGCATGTTCGACGAGGGACGCTACTTCGTCCCCGGGCCGCGGCTGGCGCCGATCGAGTGCCGGTTCGGGCGGCTCGGCGTCCTCATCTGCGAGGACGCGTGGCACCTCTCCTCGGCCGCGATCCTCGCCCGCGCCGGCGCGGACGCGCTGTTCATCGTCGCCGGGGGGCCCACCGAGCTGGACGGCGACCACGAGCCGGCGGGTTCCCGCCGCTGGCACTGGATCGTCGGCGCCACCGCGGTGACCACGGTGCGCCCGGTCTTCTTCGCCAACCGCTGCGGCTGGGAGGAGGGCGTGCTGTTCGGCGGGCGCTCCTGGGCCGTCGACGGGCGCGGCCACAGCCTCGCCGCGGCCGCTCCGGTCCTCGACGAGGCGCTGGTCACGGCGCCGCTGTCACGCGCGGCTGCCGTCCGCACCCGCACCCTGATCCCGATCCCGGCGACCGAGAGGCTCGACCTGTGGCGTGCGGCGCTGGAGGTCAAAGGTGTGTGAGCTGCCCGCGGTCGATCCCGCGCTGCTCGCCGCCGCCCTCGAGCGCTTCCTCGCGGAGGAGCTGCGCGCCAGCGGGCTCGCCGCGTACGTCGTCGGGCTCTCCGGCGGCGTCGACTCGGCGGTCTCCGCGGCGCTCGCGGTCGCCGCGGTCGGGCGCGAGCGGGTGACGGCGCTGGCGCTGCCCGGCCCGACCAGCTCGCCCGCGAGCGAGCGTGACGCGCGATCGGTCGCCGAGGCGCTCGGCGTGCCGCTCGAGGTCGTCGACCTCGCCGCCGCCGGGGAGGCGGTCGCCGCGACGCTGGCCGCCCGCGACGACCGCGTCCGCTTCGGCAACGTGATGGCCAGGCTGCGCATGATCGCGCTGTTCGACCGCGCCCGCGCGGTCGGGGCGCTGGTGCTCGGCACCAGCAACAAGTCCGAGATCCTCCTCGGCTACTCGACGTTGTTCGGCGACGCGGCCGCCTCGGTGCAGCCGCTGGGCGACGTCTGGAAGACGCACGTCTTCGCCCTCGCCCGCACGCTCGGCGTGCCCGAGGCGGTGGTCGACAAGCCTCCCACCGCCGACCTCTGGCCGGGGCAAACCGACGCCGCCGAGCTGGGGTTCGACTACCAGACCGTGGACCCGGTCCTGTACGGCCACCACGAGGCCGGGATGGGCCGGGCCGAGCTCGTCGACGCCGGCTTCCCCCCGGCGCTGGTGGATGCGGCGTTGGCGGCGTACCGCCGCAACCGGTTCAA
>DAIDOU010000349.1 GCA_027458945.1 Acidobacteriota bacterium | reverse complement strand
GAAGCCGGCGACCTGGTGGAGACGCTCGACCGCGCGCAGGCGCTGCCGCCGCGTCTCGCGGTCTCACTGACCAGCGCCGCCAGGGCGCTCGGCGCCCTGGTGCAACAGATCCAGAACAGCTCGATCGATGTGGCCGGGGCGGGCGCCGCCGTCAAGACGACCGCCTCCGAGCTCGCCTCGGGCTCCTCGCAGCAGGCGGCCGGGGTCGTGGAGATCACCGCGACGATGGAAGAGCTCGCACGCACGGCGGCACAGATCGCCGCCAACGCGGCCTCGCAAGCTGACCTCGCCGCTCGCTCGGAGCAGAACGGCGACGCCGGCGCCGCGGCTGTCGACGACGCCGTCCACGGCGTCGAGGAGGTGCAGAAGCGGATCAGCGGGATCGCGACCCGCGCGGACACGCTCGGCGCCCGCTCGAAGGAGATCTACCGGGTGCTCGAGCTGATCACCGACATCGCCCAGGAGACGCACCTCCTCGCGCTCAACGCGGCGATCGAGGCGGCCGCAGCCGGAGAGCACGGGCGCCGGTTCTCGGTGGTCGCCGACGAGGTGCGGCGCCTGGCGCAGCGCTCGCAGGAATCCGTCGCCTCGGTGCGCTCGCTGCTCGACGACTTCGCGGGTTCGATCCGCGCCACCGTGGTCGCCACCGAGGAAGGGAGCAAGGAGGCCGGCCGCGTGCTCGAACGCGCCCGCTCGGCGACGGCCGCGATCGCCGCCCTGCGTGGCGCCCTCGCCGACACGGCTCGCGCGGCGCGCGAGATCTCGCTCGCCACGGAGCAGCAGCGCACGGCCTCCGATCAGGTGGTCCTCACCCTGAAGGAGGTGAGCCAGGTCATCCAGCGCATGGCGCAGGGCCTCAAGCACTTCTCCGGGACCGCGGAGCGGCTCAACCAGCTCGCGCTCTCGATTCAGATGCTCACGCAGTCGTTCCGCCTCGACTCGCCGCGCTCGCTCAAGCACCTCGGCGAGCGCTGGGCCGCCGAGGTGGCGCTGCGCACCGGCCACTGGGAGGCGCTCGCGCCGGAGATGGAGGAGGTGGTCCGCCAGAGCCCGTTCGTCGAGCTCGCGTTCATCGCCGACACCGACGGCAACGTCGTCGCGTCCTCGGCGAACCCGGAGTGGGTGGGCGAGGGCACCGACACCACCGCCGTCACCGCCGGTCTCAACGCCAAGGAGCGACCGTGGTTCCAGGCGGTGGCGCGCGACGGCCGGACCGTGATCACGCCGCTGTACGAGTCGCTGCTCACCGGCCAGCGCTGTTTCACCGTGGCGGCCCCCGTGCGCGACGCGCGCGGCGGCCTGGTCGGCGTGCTCGGCCTCGACGTCAACGCCCACAGCTGGACGAAAATCTGATGAGACGGGGCCGAGAAGAGACGTGGTCCGTGGTCCGTGGTCCGTGGCCAGCGCACGACCGGACACGACAGGAGAGGGAGATGGGCGCCACCGGGCCGCCGGCACAGTCACCGGCGTCCGTTACCCTGTGCCCTGTGCCCGGTCCCCGGTCCGCTCGGAGGCCGGGTGGAACCTGAGTTCGCGGACCTCGTGCCGCTGTTCGTCGGCGAGGCGCACGGCCGCCTCGAGCGGCTTGCCGAGCTGGCGGGCCGCCTTGACGCCGACGCCGGCGCCGCCGCCGAGGCGCGACGTGAGCTGCACACGCTCAAGGGCGCCGGGCGGATGCTGCGCCTGGCCCCG
>DAIDOU010000348.1 GCA_027458945.1 Acidobacteriota bacterium | reverse complement strand
CTGTTCGCAACCGGCGTCGTGCTCTGTGCGCTGCTGGCGGCGTACATCCCGCTGACCCACATGGCGCACTTCGTCGGCAAGTACTTCACCTACCACTCCGTGCGCTGGAACGACCAGGTCAACCTGCGGGGCAGCGCCATCGAGGCGAAGCTCACCGAGTACCTGACCTACCGGCCGACGTGGTCCGCCGCGCACGTGGGCGCCGACGGCAAGCGGACCTGGGCCGACATCGCCACCACCAACCCCTGGGAAGGGGCGAAGAAATGACCGACCGGATCCAGCTCACCGACATGTCCCGGCGCGACCGGGAGCCGCTCGCGCACCTCGAGAACGAGGATCTGATGCCGCTCCCGGTGCCGCTCGACTCGCCCGACAAGGACCACGCCTGGGCGGCGCTTTCGCAGAAGGTCGTCGGCTCGGTGGAGTGCGGGCTCGACGACACCTGCGCGATCAACATCCCCCAGCCCAAGAGCCCCGAGGAGGAGAACGAGCTCGTGCGCAAGTTTCTCGTGGGCCTCGACAAGCTGTTCACCCGCGAGAACAACTGGACGTTCCTGCAGCCGCTCGTGCTCTCGATGGAGCACTGCGCCAAGTGCCAGACCTGCTCGGACGCCTGCCACATCTTCGAGGCGAGCGGGGGCAACGAGCTCTACCGCCCGACGTTCCGCTCCGAGATCGTGCGCCGGCTCTACTTCAAGAGCGTCAAGCACGGCGGCGCGCTCTCGGCCTGGCAGCACGGCGACATCGAGATCAACTGGCCTCTGGTCGCGCGCCTGGCCGAGCTCGCCTACCGTTGCAACCTGTGCCGGCGCTGCGCCCAGACCTGCCCGATCGGCGCCGACAACGGTCTCGTCGCGCACGAGCTGCGCAAGGTCTTCAGTCAGGAGCTGGGGATCAACGCCAAGGAGTGCCACGAGAACGGCTCCGTGCTGCAGCTCAAGGTCGGGTCCTCGACCGGGATGAGCTCCCTCGTCGTCAAGGACAACATCGAGTTCATCGACGAGGACATGATGGATCGCACCGGGATCAAGGTCGAGACCCCGTGGGACGTGGAGGGCGCCGACGTCCTCCTCATCCACAACGCCGGCGAGATCCTCGCCTGGCCCGAGAACCCCGGCGCCTTCGCCCTGATCCTCTCCGCCGCCGGGATCAAGTGGACGCTCTCCTCGGAGCTGGCCGGCTACGACTCGATCAACTACGGCCTGTGGTACGACGACGCCCAGTTCGCCAGGGTGGCGATCAAGCACGCCCAGGCGGCGAAGAAGCTCGGCGTGAAGAAGATCGTGCTCGGCGAGTGCGGCCACGCGCACAAGGCGCTCTCGGTGATCGCCGACCGCGTCCTCACCGGCGACCTCAACATCCCGCGCGAGAGCTCGATGACGCTCCTGCGCGACATCGTCATCAACGACCGCCTCAACCTCGACCCGAGCCGTAACGACTTCCCGGTCACGCTGCACGACCCCTGCAACCTGGTCCGGCTCATGGGGGTCGTCGAGCCGCAGCGCGAGATCGTGCGCAAGATCTGCCCGCAGTTCCGCGAGATGGAGCCGCACGGGGTGGACAACTACTGCTGCGGCGGCGGCTCGGGCTTCGCGATCATGAGCGGGAACAACTTCCAGGACTGGCGCTTCCACGTCTCCGGGCGGAAGAAGCTGGAGCAGGTGCTCAAGGCGTTCTCCGACTGCATCGACCCGTCGATCAACAAGTACATCTGCGCGCCGTGCAGCAACTGCAAGGGCCAGTTCCGCGACATGCTCGCCTACTACGACCTGTGGAACAAGAACCGGATCCTGTACGGCGGGCTGGTCGAACTGATCGTCAACTGCATGGTGGACGCCAAGCCCGGCTTCATCGATTGGGAGTGGCACTGAGGGAGGGGTTCGCATGAGCAAGACGATCCTGGTGGTGGACGACGAGCCGGACGTGGTGACCTACCTCAGCGCCGTCCTGCGGGACGCGGGCTACGACACGATGGAGGCCGGCGACGGCGAAGCGGCGATGGCGCAGCTCGCGCGGCGGCGGCCGGACCTCATCACGCTCGACATCACGATGCCCGAGATGACCGGGGTGAAGACGTACCGCCGGCTCAAGGAGGACGAGGCGCTCAGGACGATCCCGGTCGTCATCGTGACCGGGGTGACGCACGACTTCCAGCAGTTCATCTCGACGCGCGCCCAGGTGACTCCCCCCGAGGGGTACCTGGAAAAGCCCGTCGAGCCCGAGCAGCTGCTCGCCGAAGTGCGGCGGCTCGTGGGCGAGGCCGCGCCCGCCGCGGCGCCACGCTGACGGCGCCGGCGCGGCCGGCAGGGGCCGTCGCGGGCGCGGCGGCCGCCGTCAGGAGCCGGACTTGAGGACGCGCAGCGCCTGCGCCAGCGCCTCCGGGTCGGCCGTGCGGATCAGGCGTTCCAGCTCGCCGCGCACGTCCTGCGCCGACCCGCCTTCGCCCGACTCGGGGAGCTCGACGCCGACGGCGGCGGCGACGGCCTGGACGAACTTCTCGGCCGTCACCGGCTTCTCGAGGTAGGTGGCGGGCCCGGAGAGCGTGCTCTGGGCGAGCGTCGCGGCCGCGTCGAGGTCGCCCTTGACCCGTTCGTCCTTGGCGTGACCGGTCACGAAAAGGACCGGGATCCTGGCCCACGCCGGGTTCTTGTGCAGCTCGTGGAAGAGCACGATGCCGGACTTGCCCGGCATGACCATGTCGAGGGAGATACAGTCGGGCGGCGCCGCCTTGACCTTCACGAGCGCCTCGTCCACGCTCCTGGCCGAGTCGGTCACAAACCCCGCATCCTCGAGAGCCTTCGACAGAAAGACGATCACGTCCTCCTCGTCGTCGACCACAAGCACGCGCCTGTCACTGGGTCTTGCCACCGGGCGCTCCCTCCTTCCGGCCCTCGTTCATCGCCGCGCCGCCGTTCGTCACGGCCGGGAGCCGATCGCGCGGCAGGACGATATGGAACCTGGTGCCCTTGTCCGGGCCGGACTCTACCAGGATCTTGCCGCCATGTTCTTGTACGATTTTTCGCGAAGTCAGGAGACCAAGGCCCGTACCGCCGGCTCCCTTGGTGGTGAAGAACGTCGTGAAGATCCTCTTCTTCACCTCGTAGTCCATGCCGCAGCCGTTGTCCGCCACCTCGTACACGAGCGCGCCTTCCGCCTCCGAGGTCGCGACGATTACGCGGCGGTCCTTCCTCTCACTGACCAGGCAGGCGTCGACCGCGTTGGATACGAGGTTGGTAAGGCAGGCGTGGATCCCCTCCGCGTCCATCGCCGCCGGTGTCAGGCCCTCCTGCAGCACTCCCTCGAGGGCGACGCCCGCCTGGCGGGCCAGCGCCGAGTACAGCTCCAGCACCTCCCGCGCCGGGGCGTTGGGATCGACGAGCGTCACGTGCGGCTCCCGCCCCTTGGAGAAGCTGAGCAGGTTCTTCACCAGCGAGGAGATCTTCTCGACGTTGCGCTTGAGCATCTGGACGCCGCGGTCCACCCGGTCCATCTGGCCCTTGCGCATTCCCGATTCCATGACGTAGATGCCGCCCTCGACGCCCATCAGGATGTTCTTGATCCCGTGCGCCAGCCCGGCCACGGTCTGGCCGACGGCGGCCATGCGCTCGGCCTCGATCTTGTCGCGCTCGAGCGTCCTCAGGTTGGTGATGTCGGTGGCAATCTCGATGACGAAGTTCACCGGGCCGTCCGGCGAGCCGCCTTCGCGGGAGAGCGGCGACGCCGTCACGATGTAGTGCGCCGCCTCGCCGCTGGCCGTCACCCCGACCTGTTCGGCCGTGTGCTCGCGGCCGTCCTCGAACACGAGCACCGCCGGGCACTTTCGGCACGGCCGGTCGCGCCGCTTGTAGACCTCGTAGCACTTCTTCCCGGGGGCCCGGCCGAACGTGTCGCGCATGCGGCCGTTGGCGCGGATCACCTCGAGGTCGCGGTCGAGGACCGTGACGTAGCACGGTACCCGCTCGAAGAGGATGTCGTTCTCGCGCTGCAGGACGCTCGCCTCGTTGACCTTCGAGGCGATCCACATGAGGTACGGGGCCTCGCCCCCCGGTTGCGCGAGCGGGGCCACGCGCACGATGAACTGGGACGTTGTGTCCCGGGCGACCGTGAGAAGCTCGCCGCACACCCTCGCCTTGCCGTCGGCGAAGGCGTCCGCCACCTCGCAGCGGTCGCACGGCCGGTGGCGTCCCTTCATGACCTCGTAGCAGCGCATCCCTTGCCACGGGCCGAACAGCTTGGCGAACGCCGCGTTCGCCTCCACGATCCGGAACTTCGCGTCCAGCGCCACGACCAGGATCGGCGCCAGGTCGAAGAGACGGTCGCTCAGCAGCCGCCGGACCTCATCCTGTTCCGCTACGAGTCTCATCGCGCTCCAGCAACCTCCGCAACGTGGCGAGCAATGTGGGAACGGTGATCGGCTTCTCCAGGTACCCGTCCGGCGCCGGCAGGCGCTCGGGCTCCACCTCGCCCGCGCCGCCCCGCGAGAAGCCGTCGTTGCGCGCCCAGCCGCTGATGATGACGACGGGGATCGCCCTCGTCGCCTCGCTTTCCCTCATCGCCCGGTACAGCGAGAGGCCGGTACGCCCCGGCATCATCACGTCCAGCAGCACGACGTCCGGCCGCTCCGCGCGGATCCGCTCGAGGGCGCCCTCGGTGGCGGTGAGGCCCGCCACGGCGAAGCCCGCGTCCTCGAGGGCGACCGAGAGGTAGTCGACGATGTCGCGTTCGTCGTCGACGATGAGGACCTTCGCGGCCCTTGCGCCCGCCTGCACGTGCTCGCCCATGGCCGCCGCGATAGTACCACCCGCCGTCGAGATCAGCCCGCTCCCGCCTAGGCGCGTTCGAAATCGATGAAACCGCGCTCGACGTCGGTGTGGACGAGACGGACGCGCAGCCGGTGCCCGACGTCCGCCCCCTCGAAGCCGCGCATCAGGCGCCCCTCGACCGGCGGTTGGAACACCCGCACCCACGTCCCCTTGTCCGCGGCGCCGGTGACGATGCCGTCGAACGTCTGCCCGATCCGGCCTCCCAGCAGCATGGCCGCGGCCGATTTGGCGACCTGGCGCTCGACCTTGTTGGCGGCGTCCTCCTGCTGCGTGCAGTGGGTCGCCAGCTCCGCGAGCTCCGTGTCCGCGTAGGGCGACGGCGCTCCGGCGAGCGCGGCCTTGAGCAGACGCTGCGTGACGAGGTCGGGGAAGCGGCGGTTGGGCGCGGTGGCGTGGGTGTAGTCCTTGACCGCGAGGCCGAAGTGCCCGGGCGCATCCTGCCCCGGCCGCTCGACGACGTACTCGCCGGCGCCGAGCAGCTTGATCACCGTGAGCGAGAGGTCGGGGAAGCGCAGCGGGTCGGCGGCCCGCCGCTTGGCGAGGAACGCGGCCAGCGCCCTGGCGTCGGGTTGGGCCGGCAACGCCTCACCGAAGTGCCCCGCCACCTCCACGATGCGGTCCCAGCGCTTGGGCGTGCGCACGACGCGGCGCAGCGAGGGCACGTCCTTCGCCGCCAGAAAACGCGCGGTCACGCCGTTGGCCGCGATCATCAGGTCCTCGATCAGGTCCTTGGCGCGGTTGCGCTCCTCGGGGCGCAGGTCGGAGATGGCATCGGCGTCGAACACGGGACGCGCCTCGATCGTCTGCAGCTCGAGGGCCCCGTGCTCGTGCCGCGACTCGCGCAGCCGCTGCGCGACCTCGTCCTGCAGCCGCAGGTTGGCGTCGAGACCGGGCACCGCGGCGAGCGCCGCCGGGACCGGGCCCGTCCCCTCCAACCACGCGGCCACCGCGTTGTACGCCAGCTTGGCGTGGTTCGTGACCACGGCCCGGTAGACGTCGGAAGCCGCGATCGCGCCGTCGGCCCCCAACGTGATCTCGACCACGACCGCGGGGCGCTCCTGCCGGTCGGCGAGCGAGGTGAGGTCGGTCGAGAGCTTCTCCGGCAGCATCGGAAAGATC
The DNA here is from genome assembly GCA_027458945.1 of Acidobacteriota bacterium. Lineage (GTDB taxonomy): Bacteria > Acidobacteriota > Thermoanaerobaculia > Thermoanaerobaculales > Thermoanaerobaculaceae > RBG-13-68-16. The sequence continues at coordinate 1,368 of DAIDOU010000348.1, read as the reverse complement.
TCCGCCGCCGTGTACACCGACGTCGTGTTCGTGCGCGCGTGCTCGTCCACCGGCGACCCCTTGCCGACCAGGCCGTCCACATCGGCGACCGCGACCAACACCTGCACCGCACCGGCGTCGGTTCGGCGCGCGACCGAGAGTTGGTCGAGGTCCATCGAGTCGTCGTTGTCGATCGAGCACCACGGGAGCGCGCGCAGGTCGCGCAGCCCGTCGCGCTGCGGCGCCGCCGCCGCGAGGCCGGCGATCTGGGCGAGCGCCGCGGAGGAGAAGTCCGGTTCGAGCCCGCGCTCGCGCATGGCGCGGTGCGCGATGCGTTGCAGGATGGCGCGCTGGTGACCGTCGTTCGCGTTCATGCCATCACTCTACCGCAGCTTCGTCTGGCCGGCGGCGAACCGTGGGTGGCACCGAGAGGCTACAATTGAGCGCTCGCCGCACCGGTGCTCGACGCCCGGGTGCCTCGCGGGCACGGCCCTTTCACCTGACCATGAGGAGGTTTGCATGTGCGGGATCTTCGGCATTGTCTGCCAGACCGAGCGCCCCCTGGGCGAGATCCTGACTGCGGCCGCGAGGCGGCTCGCTTACCGCGGCTACGACTCGGTGGGCGCCGCGACGGTCGAGGCGAGCGGCCGCATCGACCTGCGCAAGGACGTCGGCCGCGTGCAGGAGGTGGCCGACAGGCTGCGCTTCGCCGAGCTCTCGGGCCTGCGCGGCATCACCCAGCTGCGCTGGGCGACGTTCGGCGCCCCTTCGATTCCGAACGCCCAACCGCACCTCGACTCCGAGGGTACGATGGTCGGCGCCCACAACGGCAACGTGGTCAACAACGCGTCGCTGCGCCGAGAGTTCATCGCCGAGGGGATGACCGTGCGCGGCACCAACGACGGCGAGTCGTGCGTCCACGCCGTCGAGCGCCACGTCAAGCGCGGTCTCGCGCTTCCCGACGCCGTCCGCGCCGCCTTCGACGACCTCGCCGGCGACTTCGCGTTCGTCGTCGCCGACCGCGAGCACAACCGCCTGGTCGCCGTGAAGAAGGGCTCGGGCCTCGTGCTCGGGATCGGACCCGACTTCACCTGCTGTTCCTCCGACCTGCCCTCGATCCTGCCGCTCACGCGCTCGGTCGTTCCGGTCGAGGACGGTGAGATGGCCGTGCTCGAGCCCGCGGGCGTGCGCCTGTTCAAGGTGTCCGACGGCAGCGAGGTGATCCGCCCGCCGAAACAGGCGGACGAGGGGATGGGCGCGTCCGAGAAGGGCGGCTACGACCACTTCATGCTCAAGGAGATCCACGAGCAGCCCGAGACGGCGCGGGCGCTGCTCCACCTCCTCGAGGCGTCGGAGCACCTGCCGCGCATGGTGGAGTCGCTGCGCGCC
>DAIDOU010000347.1 GCA_027458945.1 Acidobacteriota bacterium | reverse complement strand
CGCGGAGGCGGCGGGCGAGAGCGTGTTCGACGCGGCTCGCCGGCTCGGCGTCCTGCCCGAGTCCGAGCTCGCCGAGGCGCTGAACCTCGAGCGGCTGGCGGGGATCAGTTGAGGGAAAGGGGAAAGGGAAAAGGTCAAAGGGAAGGCGGAAGAGGAAAGACAGAAGACGGAAGACGGAACACGGAACGGCCAAGCCTCGATCGCGACCGCCTCTGTCTTCCGTCTACCTTCTACCTTCTTCCTTCTTCCTCTTTCACTTCCCACTCGCACCACTTCCCCGGTATCATGTCGCCAAGGACGGCTTGCCCTCATGTTCATCCCGATCGGACTCGATCAGACGTCGGTCCGGCGCCTGCCGTGGGTGAGCATCGCGATCATCGCGGCCAACCTCGCGGTGTTCCTCGTCGTCAACGCGTCGGTGAAGGGCGTCGCCGAGGACACGGCGCGGCGCAGCCGCGAGCTGATGCAGTACTGGAGCCAGCACCCGTACCTCGCGTTGCCGAAGGCGGCCACGCCCGGGCTGTCGGACGCCGACCGCGAGCACCTGCGACTGGTGGCGGAGGCGATGGGCCGCGCCTCCGGCCGAGGCGAGCCGACCGCGAGCGAGCGCGCCGAGGAGCAAGAGCACCTCGAGGGCCTGGTCGCGAACTACCGCGAGACGTTGGGGCACCACCCGTTCATGTCGTGGGGCCTGATCCCCGCCGACCCGAGGCCGCTCGCCTTCATCACCTGCCTGTTCGTCCACGCGAGCTGGCTCCACCTGATCGGCAACATGCTCTTCTTCTACCTCACCGGGCCGTTTCTGGAGGACGCCTGGGGCCGTCCGTTGTTCGCAGCGTTCTACCTCGCCTCCGGCGTCGTCGCGAGCCTCGTCCACATCGCCGCGTTCCCGCACTCGAACGCGCCGCTCGTCGGCGCGTCCGGCGCGATCGCCGGCCTGATGGGCGCGTTCCTCGTGCGCTTCGCGCGCCGCAAGGTGCGCTTCTTCTACTTCTACTTCATGGTCATCTTCCGCACCGGCACGGTGGACCTGCCGGCGTGGCTGGTGTTGCCGCTGTGGTTCCTCGAGCAGCTCGTGTTCGCCGGTCTCTCCCATGAGAGCGGCGTCGCCTACCGAGCCCACATCGGCGGTTTCGCGTTCGGCTTCCTCGCGGCGTTCGCGATCAAGGCGTTGCGCCTGGAGGAGCGGTTCATCGCGCCGAGGATCGAGCAGGAGATCTCGGTGACCCAGCACCCCGCGCTCGACGAGGGGATGGACCTGATGCTGCGCGGCGACACGGCCGCGGCGCGTGCCGCGTTCGCCAAGGTTCTGGCGGCCGAGCCGCACAACGCCGACGCTCACCTCGGCGTGTGGCAGAGCCGGTGCGCCGACGGCGCTCCGGAGGAGGGCGCGCCGCACCTCGTGCGGGTGATCGAGGAGGAGGTCCGCCGCGGCGATGCGGCGCTCGCGCTCGATCACTGGCACGAGCTCGTCGCGACGGCGCACCGGAGCGGCCCGCCGGCGCTGCGCTGGCGGCTGGCCGCAGCGGTCGAGGCGACCGACCGGGACGCGGCGGTGGAGTTGCTGCGCAGCCTCGCGAGCGACAGCGCCGCCGACGTGCTGGCGGAGAAGGCCGCGCGGCGGCTCGAGGCGCTCGGGGTAAGCGCCCAGCCGCCCGCCCCGGCGGTCGATACTCCGGCGTTTGAGGCGGAGGTCGCAGCGACCGCCGCGGCCCCTCGATCGGAGGCCGGAGTGGCCGCCGCGCCCCCGGCCCCCGCCGGCCGGGAGGTCGAGATCTGCGGCATCGAGGGGCTGGAGAGCGAGGGCCTGCTGCTGCGCGGCGCTCGGGGCGCCTCCGAGCTGCTGCCGTTCGACGAGGTGGAGGCGGTCTCGGTGGCCGGCATTGCGGCCTCGCCGCGGCCGTTCCTCGTCCTCGACCTGATCCTGCGCCGGGCGGCCGGCCAGCCGCGGCGGGTGCAGCGCCTGCTCAGCCACTCGTTCGACCCGCGCGCCGTCCTCGGCCGGCCCGACCTCTCCGGTCTGGACGCGTTCCGATTGCTGGTCAAGACGATCGCGGACGGCGCCGGCGCTCCGGTGTGGCCGACGGGGGTGCTCGAGCCCTCCGGGCGGATCCCGACGCTGGCGGGCCTGGAGGCGTACGAGCGCGACGCCCTGGCCCGGTTCGACTGAACGCCGGGCCATCTTGACCGTTGCACCATCCCGCGTGCGCCGCGGTATGATATCGTCGTTGTGGTTGTGAAGGTTTTCGCGCGGGATGGCCGGCAGCCTTTCGGGGGGGTGCCACGAGGCCACAACTTGGAGTCGATGCGTTGGTGACGGCGCTGCCTGTGCCCCGGCCGGCGGCGACGTCGGGACCACCGAGCCCGACGGCTCGGGACGCGCGGTGAAAGGGGGACGTATGGCGAAACTCAAGGAGAAGCTGGCCGCCAAGATCCAGGAGCACCGTCCGCGGACGCAGAAGCTGCTCAAGGAGCATGGCAACGTCAAGATCGGCGAGGTCACGATCGCGCAGGCGATCGGCGGCGCCCGCGGCGTCCGCTGCCTGGTCACCGACATCTCGTACCTCGACCCGTTCGAGGGGATCCGGTTCCGCGGCAAGACCATTCCCGAGACGTTCGCCGCCCTCCCCAAGGGCCCGGGCGACTACCCGCTGGTCGAGTCGTTCTGGTGGTTCCTGCTCACCGGCGAGGTCCCTACCGCCGCTGAAGTCGACGAGGTGGTGAAGGACTTCCAGGCCCGCCGCGCCGTGCCCGAGTACGTCGGCCAGGTGCTGCGCGCCATGCCGCGCGACTCGCACCCGATGGTCATGTTCTCGACGGCGATCCTGGCGATGCAGCGCGAGTCGGAGTACGTCAAGCGCTACAACCAGGGGATGAAGAAGGACGAGTACTGGGATCCGACCTACGAGGACGCCACCAACCTGCTCGCCAAGCTGCCCTCGATCGCGGCGATGATCTACCGCCTGAAGTACAAGGGCGACGCCCAGATCGC
>DAIDOU010000346.1 GCA_027458945.1 Acidobacteriota bacterium | reverse complement strand
CCGCCGTGCCGACGACCAAGACCGCGCAGGCGATGGAGCGCATGGTCACGCTCGAGCAGGACCCGCACGAGGCGGCGCACCGCTTTCAGGAGCTGGTGCAGGCGGCGATCGAGCAGCACAACGAGGGGTTCGTGGCGCGGGCGGTCACGATGCTCGAGCTCGCTGGCGCACTGGTCGCCGAGAAGAAGGTGGACCCCGCGTACGTCCAGTCGTTCCGCGAGCAGGCGCACGAGAAGCTCGACGAGCAGCGACTGCGCGAGCTGGCGGAAGACCCCGGTTCGTACCCGCTGCTGCGCCGCGTCCTCGCGTTCTTCCCGGCCCTGCAGCCGGACGGCCTGCTGCGCGCGCTGCAAACCGAGGAGAGGCGCGACCACCGCCGCCTGCTGCTGGAGCTGCTCGAGGTCCACGGCGCCCCGGCGCGCGCCCTGGCCGCCGAGCGCCTGACCACGTCGATCGCCGGTTTCGGCGACCGCGACGCCCACTTCCAGAGGAACCTGCTGCACATCCTGCGCCGCATTCCGCGCCCGGACGACGTCGCGCCCGACACCGAGCTCCAGACCGCCGCCCAGCTCTCTGCGATCGGCCACCCGGCGCTGCTGGCCAAGGAGGCGATCGCCTACCTCGGCCAGAGCAGGAACGAACGGGCGGAGCGGGCGCTGATCGGCCGGGTCGCCGAGTACGAGGCGGCGCTCGCCCGGCCCGCGGCGCCCGGGGACGACCGGTCGGACCTGGTCGTGATGCTCGACCGTGCCGTGTTCGCGCTGGCGCGCCTCGGCACGCCCACTGCGGTCCGAGCCGTGGTCCACCACGGTCTCAAACGCCTGCCGCAACTGGGGAACACCACGGCGCGGCTCACCGCGCTCGCCGGCCTCGATCTCTCCGCCGACGCGGAGACCGTCAACCAGCTGGTCGAGGCGATCCGGGAGGAGCTCCCGCACCGCATCTTCGGCTTCACCCTTAAGAAGGACGCGAGCGTGCTGCTGGCGCTCATCGAGGCGGTCTCGTCGACGCCCGCGCCGGCGGTCAAGAACGTCCTCGCCGACATCGTGCAGCGCTTCCCCGGCGAGGCGTTCACCCAGGCGGCTGCCAAGGCGCTGGCGGGCACCGAGCTACCGGCTCCGCAGCAGCAGCAGGCGCCGCCGCCGGCCGCGGGGGCCAGCCTGTCCGGGGACCTCGAGCTGTTCGGGCTGCCCACGCTGCTGCAGAACCTGTCGCAGTCCGGGACGTCGGGGACGCTCACGATCACCGACCCGGTCGGCGAGGAGCTCGCCACGGTCGAGTTGGAGGGCGGGAAGTTCCGCGCCTGCCGGGCGGGTCACCTGCACGACGAGGTGGCGCTGTTCCAGCTGATCGAGCGGCCGACGCCGGCGTCGTTCAGCTTCCTCAGCCGCGTCGAGCCGGCGCCGTCCGCCGACCCCGGGCGCCTGCGCGACCTCGTCCCGCTCTTCTTCGAGGGGACGCGACGCTACGACGAGTTCCAGCAGGCGGCCGCCCTCGTCCCCGATTACGCCTGCCTGCGCGCCACCGCGACGAGGCCGACACCGCCTCCGGAGGAGGACGACCGCGCTCTGCTCAAGACGGTCTGGCAACGGGCAAGCTCGGGTGCGGCGGCGCTCGAGTGCGAGGCGGGCTTGCCGGTCGACTCGTTCCGGGTGCGCCGGATGCTGGCGCACTGGGTCGAGGAAGGCTCGCTCGAGCCGAGGTAGCGTCCGGCGCCGCCGTCAGTCGCGGGCCGCGCCCGTCCGCGCCCAGCGGCCGGCGACATCGGGCCAGTTCACCAGGTGCTGGATCACCGCGTCGACCCACTCGGCCCGCCGGTTCTGGTACTTGAGGTAGTAGGCGTGCTCCCACACGTCGATCACGAGCACCGGCACCCACCCGGGCAGCAGCAGGTTCTGGTGCTTCTCGACCTGGAGGATCGTCAGACGCCCGCTGCCGGTCTCGGCGGCCAGCACGCCCCATCCCGAACCTTCCACCGCGTTGCTGGCGGCCCGCATCTGGGCGTCGAACGCGGTCAGCGAACCGAAGTCGCGCACCAGCGCGTCGGCAAGTTCGCCGGCGGGGGCACCGCCGCCGTCCGGGGAGAGGTTGGTCCAGAAGACCGAGTGGAGGATGTGTCCGCCGCCGTGGAACGCCACCTCGCGCTCGAAGTGTTTGACGAGGGCGAAGTCGCCGGCGGCCCGCGCCGCCGCGAGCTTGTCGAGGGCGGCGTTGAGCGAGTTGACGTACGCGAGGTGGTGCTTGCCGTGGTGCAACTCCAGGGTGCGCGCGTCGTAGTGCGGCTCGAGGGCGTCGAGCGGGTAGGGAAGTTGGGGCAGTTCGGCCTTCTTCATAGCGACTCCTTTCGGACCGCCGGCCGCGGCGCGAGAGGCTCTCGGCGCGGCGCTCCTTCTCGGGTTGTACCTGCGACGATATGGCGCCCGAGTCCGGGTGTCAACGTCGCTGCGCCCGGGCCCGTGGCGAGTCGTCTCCGGGGCTAGCTCGGCGGGGACGCGGCCGTCTCGCCCGTCTGCACGGCGAGGAGCGCCTTGAGCGCCGCGTGCCGGTACAGGTCCGAGAGCGTCGGGTAGTTGTACGGCGTCTCGGCGATCTGGTAGGCGGTGGCGCCGGCGCGCAGGAACGCCTGGCCGATGTGGATCAGCTCGCTGGCGCCGTGGCCGATCATGTGCGCGCCGACGAGCTGCATCGCGGGCGCCTCGAACAGGAGCTTGAGCATGCCTTCGGTGTCGCCGATGATCTGGCCGCGGGGGTTCATCTCGTAGTTGCCGCGCCCGACGACGTAGCGGACGCCCCTGGCCGCGAGCGACTCCTCGGTCTCGCCGACGTAGCTCACCTCGGGGATCGCGTAGATGGCGAACGGCAGTTGCTCGATCCTCTGCGTCAGGCCGGGGATGTTGAACGCGTGGCGCATCGCCTGGCGCCCCTGCTCCATCGAGGTGGAGGCGAGCGCCGGGTAGCCGATCACGTCGCCGACCGCGTAGACGTGCGGCACCGCGGTCTGGTAGTGCTCGTTCACCGTCAGCAGGCCGTAGTCGTTGGCGGCGAGGCCGAGCACCTCGAGCCCGAGCCCGCGGGTGTTGCCGTCGCGGCCGACGCAGTACAGGAGCACGTCGGATTCGATCGCGCCCGAGCGCCGCAGCGTGCAGCGCACGCGCGGCGGCGTCCCCGCAAGACGCTCGATCGCCGCGTGGCGGTCGTCGTGCACGAGCGTGATCCCGAGCCGGGCGATCTCGCGCTCGAGAATGGCCACGATCTCGCGGTCGAGGTACGGCAGCAGCTGGTCGCGGGTATCCACGAGCGTCACGCCGATGCCGAGGGCGGCGAAGATGCTGGCGAACTCCACGCCGATCACGCCGGCGCCCAGCACGGTCATCATCTTCGGCAGGTGCGGCAGGGAAAGGATCGTGTTGCTGTCGAACACCGACTCGCCGTCGAACGGCACCTCGGGGGGCCGGTTCGGGCTCGATCCGGTGGCGATGACGATCACGCCGGCGCTCATCGCCACGATCACACCGCCGTCGGGGCCGCACACGGCGACGGTGTGCGCGTCGACGAAGCGGGCCTGGCCGAGGAACACCTCGATCTGGTAGCGGCCGAGCGACTCGTTGATCAGCGCCAGCTCGTGCTGGACGACCACGCGCTCGCGGTGCATGAAGTCGTGAACCGTGATCTCGCCCGGGATCTCGAAGTGGATCCCCTCGAGACGGTCGCGGGCGATCGCGTGCACGAACACCGCGCTTTCGCGCAGCGTCTTGGACGGGATCGTGCCCCAGTTGACGCGGGTGCCGCCGAGGACGTGCTGGCGCTCGATCACCGCGACCCGCTTGCCGGCCCGCGCGGCCTGGATCGCGGCGCGCTCGCCGCCGGGGCCACACCCGATCACGATCGCGTCGTAGCGGCGCATCGCTCCCTCCCACCGGGGCGGCCCGGACGCGAGCCGTCCGGCGTCCCGAGTCAGCCCTGGTCGAACGCAACGATCGTACCAGAGAACGCGTCTCGACAACCGGGGGCGGACGGCACGCCGCTACAATGCCGGGATGCCGTTGCGCCGCAAGCTCGCGTGGATCGCGGCCCTGTACTTCGCCGAGGGGCTCCCGTTCGGGATCGCCTACGACGTCTGGCCGGTGTACTTCCGCGTGCACGGCGTCTCCCTCGCAGAGATCGGGCTCATGAGCCTGCTGTCGCTGCCGTGGACGTGGAAGATGCTGTGGGCGCCGCTCGTGGATCGCTACGGGGTGCGGCAGCAGTGGATCGCGGCCTGCCTCGTCGCCCTCGCGGGCGCGACGCTCCTCATCATCCCGCACGACGCCGCACACCCGTCGTGGGCGCTGTGGGCCGTGCTGGCGGCGTTCACGGCGGCGTCGGCGACGCAGGACATCGCGATCGACGCCTGGGCCGTGGACGTGTCCACCCCGGAGGAGAGCGGGGCGATCAACGGGGTGCGGGTGTCGGCCGCGCGCATCGCCCTGCTGGTGGGTGGAGGGGGGGTGCTGTTCCTCGCCGGCCGCACCGGCTGGACGCCGCTGTGGATCGCGCTGGCCGGGCTCTTCCTCGTGTTCGCCGTGATCGCATGGTCGAGCCCTCGGGTGCCGCTGGACGCCGCCAAGCGGCGCCGGGTGATCGCTCCGGTGCTGCGCTGGTTGGCGCGGCGGGAGATGGTGCCGGTGCTGCTGTTCGTGCTCCTGTTCAAACTCGGCGACTCCCTGCTCGGGCGCATGGTCAAGCCGTTCTGGGTGGACCGCGGCTACTCGCTCGCCGAGATCGGTCTGATCTCGGTCACGATGGGCGTGGCGCTCACGATCGCCGGCGCCCTGGCCGGAGGGTGGTTCGTCAAGCGGTTCGGCATCTTCCGCGCGCTGCTCTGGCTCGGGCTCGCGCAGGCGGTGACCAACCTCGGCTACGCCGCCGTCGCCGAGTTCGCGCTGCCGCGCGAGAGCATCTACGCCGTCTCGCTGCTCGAGTCGTTCACCCAGGGCCTCGGGACCGCGGCGTTCCTCTCGTTCCTGATGAACCTGTGCGAGCGGGAGCACGCGGCGACGCAGTACGCGCTGCTGTCGGCGCTGTTCGCCCTCTCCCGCGACGGCGCCGGCGCGTTCTCCGGGCTCGCCGTCGAGCGTTTCGGCTACGGGCCGTTCTTCGCCTTCACGGCGGTGGTGTCGCTCCCGGCGCTGCTGCTCCTGCCGCTGGTGCGCCCGCGGATCCGCGAGCAGGCCGGCGTGGGGACCTGAGCCCGGTGGGGGCGTAGAATGACACGCCGCGGGGGGCGTGCTCGCGGAGGCGCTCCGCGGCTTCGGGGACACACAGGAGGGGTTCGCATGAGAGCTCAAACGGCCACCGTTCTCGCCACCGTCCTTGCGGCGTCCGCCGCATGGGCCGCCGCGCCCGTTGCCACGCCGACCCCGGCGCCGGAGCGGGACGTCGCGGTGTACCAGCCGAAGTACGAGGACCCCGTCATCAAGCAGATGGAAGAGCACGACAAGCAGGTGGCCAAGGAGCAGGAGGAGCTGACGGCCAAGATCCGCGCCGCGCAGGACGCCAAGCGGGAGGCGGAGAGGAAGGCCGCGCAGGTGCTCCGCTTCGACATGTCGGGGATCGTCAAGCCCGCCAGCCCGGCGGCGTTCAAGCAGGCGTGGCACTTCCCCCCGGTGGCCCAGTACCTGACCGGCACGTGCTGGAGCTTCTCGACGACCTCGTTCTACGAGTCCGAGATCTACCGGCTCACCGGCCGCAAGGTCAAGCTTTCCGAGATCTGGACGGTGTACTGGGAGTACGTCGAGAAGATGCGGCGCTTCGTGCGCGAGCGCGGCGACTCCCTGATCGACGAGGGGTCGGAGGCGAACGCCGTGCCGCGCATCTGGAAGCAGTACGGGGTCGTGCCCGAGGCGGCGTACCCGGGCGTGCTCTCGCCCGACGGGCGCCACGATCACTCGCGGCTGATCGTGCAGCTCAAGGAGTTGTCGGCGTGGGTCAAGACCAACAACATATGGGACGAGGGGCGGGTGCTGGCGATGACGCGGGTCATCCTCGACCACGAGCTCGGCGCGCCGCCGCAGCGCTTCACGTACGAGGGGCACGAGTACACGCCGAAGCAGTTCCTCGCCGATGTCGTCAGGCTCAACCTCGACGACTACGCCGAGTTCATGTCGACGCTGTCGGTGCCGTTCTACACCCAGGGTGAGTACAAAGTGCCGGACAACTGGTGGCACGATGCGTCGTACTACAACGTGCCGCTCGACGAGTGGTACGCGGCGCTCAAGAGCGCGGTGCAGCACGGTTACACCGTCGCGCTCGGCGGCGACGTCTCCGAGCCCGGCTACAACGGCTTCGAGAACGCGGCGGTGGTGCCGACGTTCGACATCCCGCAGGCGTACATCGACCAGAGCGCACGCGAGTTCCGCTTTGCCAACCACACGACGACGGACGACCATGGCATCCACCTGGTCGGCTGGACCACCCTCGGCGGCCACGACTGGTTCCTGATCAAGGACTCGGCGCGCTCCTCGCGCTGGGGCAAGTTCGACGGCTACTACTTCTACCGCGACGACTACGTGCGCCTGAAGATGCTCACGTTCGTCGTGCACAAGGATGCGGTCAGGGAGCTGCTGGCGAAGTTCGCGCCGGCGCAACCCTAGCCTCGGGGTCCCGGAAGCGGACGCGGCCGCCGGACGTTTCGGCGTGAGAAGACCGCGCCGCTCCAGCGCCCGCTCTAGCCGGCGGGCGAGGGAGAAATCGGCGGCGCGGCCGGGGGGATGACAACGTGGCTCTATCGATCTCAGGGCAGGGTCCGCGCGGCCGCGGCCGCCTGGTTCTCGTCGCCGTCGTGCTCGTCGTCGCCGGCCTCGCGCT
>DAIDOU010000345.1 GCA_027458945.1 Acidobacteriota bacterium | reverse complement strand
CGCCCGCCGCCGTCCCGGCGGCCAGGAGCGCGTCGAGCGCCGGGTTGGTGACTGAGGGCGCGAGCTCCCGCCGCGCCCGCCAGTCGGCCGCGACGGCCCGGCCGACGGCCGCCTCGTCGCGACCGAGCAGCGCCCGGCGGCAGTCGGCCGCGGCCGCCGCGATGCGGTCGAGGCCGCGCGCGACGCCGGCGTCGCCGTCGATGCGCGCGCGGTACACCTCCCAGTTGACCATCCCCGAGCGGTGCGCGAGCCCTGAGTAGACGACGAGCAGCCGGGAGGCGAGCCAGCCGCGGTCGGCGGCCACTCGCTCGACGCGCTCGCCGCCGGGCTCCAGATGGACCGCCAGCACGCCGCCGAGCAACGCCGGCAGGTAATCCTGTACGCCGGCGGGAACCGTGAGCACGCGCGACTCCAGGTCGCGCAGCAGCGGTACGATCCGTGCCGGGGCGAGGCGGCGGCCGGCGAGCGCGAGACAACCCCGGGCCAGCGCCACCGCGAACGCGGACGAGGCACCCAGGCCCGATCCCACCGGCGGCTGCTCGGTCACTTCGACCGCGAGCGCGCCCTCGGGCCGGAGGTGGAAGACGACCGCCGCGGCGAGTTCGCGCCCGGCGTCGCCGGGGCCGAGCCGGCGCGGGGCGGAACCCGGCGAGGAGACCGTGATCGCCCCGCGCGGTGCCCCGCCGGGGACGAGCCGGACCCGCACCGCGGCGGCCAGCGCCGCGTTGACCGTCATCGACCCGGGGTGGAGGCAGTACAGCGGCCACAGGTCGAGGGTCCCGCCCGCCAGGTCGACGCGCACCGGCGCGCTCACCTCGACGGGCGGCCCGCCCTGCAGACCGGCGTCCGGCCGCGAGCCGCTAGCCATGGAACGGCGCCGGTGCGGCCGCCTCGAGCGCCGCCGTGCGCTCGACCGGCAGCGGCCCCGCCGCCTGCAGCAACGGCAGCACCTCTCGCGCCCAAGCGGCAAAACGGCCCTCTTCCCGCGCGGGCAGCGGCGGCGCCGGGTCGCGGCCGATCGCCATCGGGTTCAGGTGCGCGCCGTTGCGGGTGACGCGGTAGTCGAGGTGCGGCCCGGTGGCGAGGCCGGTGGCGCCGACGAAGCCGACCACCTGGCCCTGGTCGACGCGCACGCCGGGGCGGATCCCCGCCGCGAAGCGGGAGAGGTGCAGGTAGGCGGTGACGTAGCCGCCCGCGTGGCGGACCTCGACCGTGTTGCCGCCGCCGCCGCGCCAGCCCGTGAACGTCACCACGCCGTCGGCGGTGACCATCACAGGCGTCCCCACCGGCGCGCCGTAGTCCACGCCCCAGTGCGGCAGCCGCACGCCCAGGATCGGGTGCAATCGCGCCAGCGAGTAGCGCGAGGTGATGCGCGAGAACTTGAGCGGCGCGCGCAGGAACTGCTTGCGCAGCGGGCGCCCGCTGGCGTCGTAGTAACTCGGATGGGCGCCGGCGAAGGCGTAGCGCACGGCGGTGAAACGCTTGCCGCGGTTGTCGTAGCTCGCCGCCAGCACGGGGCCGTACCCCACGGTCCGGCCGTCGGAGCGGATGCGCTCGACCAGGATCGCGAACGTATCGCCGCGCCGCACCTCGCGGTGGAAGTCGATGTCCCACTGGAAGAGGTCGGCGAGCGCGACCGCGAGCGTGTCGCTCTCCCCGGCGGCGCCGATCGCGTCGAACAGGCTCGACTGCACCGTGCCGCGCACCACCTCGAGCTGGCGCTCGACCGGCCGCTGCACGCGACGCCCGGTGATCGTGCCGCCCGCGCGCTCGACGACGACGGTGGAGCGCCAGTCCGGGGTGAGGCGCAGCGCGGTCACCTCGCCGTGGACGTCGAACACGGCCTCCGCCGCGAGTCCCACCGGCAGCGAGTGCATGTCGAGCTGGCTTTCGGCCGCAGCCAGCCAGGGGCGGCACTCGGCGGCGCCGAGCCCGAGCCGACCCACGAGGCCGGCGAGCGTCTCGCCCCGCGCCAGGGTCCCCTCGCGAGCGACCGTCGGCGAGGCGATCGTGGGCACCGTGAGGTGCGGCGGGACGGGCGGCACGACCGCCGTCGCGCCGGTCCAGTGGGCGAGCGTCACGACGAGGAGCGCGAGACCCGCGAGCAGCCGGTCGGCGGTGCTCACCGGCGGGCCATCTCCCGGATGATCGCGCGGACCTCGGCCGCCTCCGGCCCGCAACGGGCCCGCACGGAGCCGTTCTTCTCGACGAGCAGCACGGCCGGCGCCCGCGTCACCTGGAAGCGGCGCAGCAGCTCGCCGCGGCGGTCGAAGACGAACGGCAACGGGCCCTTGAGCGCCGGCAGCGGCTGTTGCGCGTCGGCGCGCCGCTCCTGGAACACGATCACCGCGCCCGGCCAGCCGTAGCGCCCCGCCGCGGCCTCGATGTCGGGGAGCAGCGCCGCGAACTCGTCCGCGTGCGGCAGCCAGGAGTTCCAGAAGACGAGCACCACGGGGCCGCGGGCGAGGATCTCCGGCAACGACACCGGCGCGCCCCCGGCGGCCCGCAGATCGCCGCCGGACGCGGCGGCCAGCGCGACGGAGAGGGCGGCGACCATCATCGCGTCATGCTAGCAAACTTCGCCCCGGCGGCGCGCCGGGACGGGGGCCCGGCGCGCGGCTCAGTGCAGGCGAGAGTCGGCCGACTTCCCCGCCTCGCCGGGGAAGAAGCCGTCCATGTCGAGGTGCTCCGAGCGCAACCGGTGCGGCCGGCCGTGCAGGTAGTTGTAGCGCACCCCGTACGAGAGCAGCGCCGCCTCGAGCAGCCGGCGGCCGCGGTAGAGCCGCGACATCACCGTGCCCACCGGGATCGCGAGGATGTCGGCGATCTCTTTGTAGGCGTAACCCTCGATGTCGGCGAGGAGAACGACCACCTTGTAGTTGTGCGGCAGGGCGCGCAGCGCGCTGCGCACCTCGCCGTCGAGGGTGGCCTCGACCAGCTCCTCCTCCGGGTTCCGGGTCGCCGACGGGTTGGTCGGCAGCACCGCGGACTCGAACGTCTCCTCGAGCTCGGCGAAGTCGACCTGCGCGGGCAGCTGCTTGCGCCGCCGGTACTCGTTGATGAACGTGTTCTTCAGGATCTTGAACAGCCATGCCTTGAGGTTGGTGCCCGGCGAGAACGACGCGTAGTGGCGGTACGCCTTCATGTAGGTGTCCTGCAGCAGGTCTTCGGCGTCCTCCGAGTTGCGGGCCAGACGCAGGGCGGTCTTGAACAGCTGGTCGCGGTAGGGAAGCTCGGCGTTTTCGAAGTTCCAGGAACCTGGGTCGGTCATGCTCGCCTCCACGTCGGCGAATAGTAATTGAGTCAGAGTTGCAATGTCAAGTGATTGGTCATATCGTGTCGCCTTCGCAAGACGTGCGCAAGCGGCCAGTCGCTGCCGCCCGGGTATAAATGTCACGGCATCAGGGAGAAGCGACCGCGGAGGCGGACGCGGGAGGAGGGCTCGGCGGCGGCTGCCCGAGGCGCACCGAGACGAAAGCGACAGACCCGGCCCGCCGTGGCAGCGGGCCGGGTCGTTTTCCGGACGACCGGACGCGGCCTGACGGCCGCCCGGCCTACTTGCCGAGGATCATGAAGGCGATCACGAGGGCGTAGATCACGAGCGACTCGATGAACGCCACGCCGAGGAGCATCGTGATCCGGACCGGGCCTGCGGCGCCCGGGTTACGGCCCATGCTGGTGCACGCCGAGGCGACGGCTTTGCCCTGGCCGAAGGCGCCGGCGAACGCCGCCACGCCGAGAACCATGGCGGCCGCGATGAACTTCCACGCGTCGCGCATCCCCCCCGCCGCTGCGCCGCCCTCGTCGGCCGCCAACACCGGAGACGCAAGGCTCAGCAGCACCAGTCCGAGCATCACCACCAACAACGTCTTCTTCATCGAGGTTCCTCCTTCGCGAGTTCCGTTCTTGCTAGTGCTCCTCGGCCACGGCCCCGGACACGTAGACCGTGGTCAGCATGACGAAGATGAACGTCTGGATCAGGGCCCCGAGCACGCCGAGGCCCATCATCGCCGGGACGAAGAACGGCAGGATCACCAGGAACATCCCGGTGGCCGTGTGCTCGCCGAAGATGTTGCCGAACAAGCGCAGGGCGAGCGAGAGCACGCGCGCCAGGTGCGAGATGATCTCGATCGGCACCATCAGCGGGAACAGCCACCACACGGGCCCGACGAACTGCTTCGCGTACTTGACCGGCCCGAGGCGGCGCAGCCCGACGACGTTGTAGAACAGGAACGCGGTCAGCGACAGGGCGAACGTCGTGCTCGTGTTCGCCGTGGGGGGCTGGAGGAAGAAGATCAACCCGAACGCGTTCGAGATGAAGATGAAGAACGTGAGCGCGACGATGAACGGCACGAACTCGCGACCGCGCCCGTGGCCGACCACGTCCTCCGCCAGGTTCGACATCCCACCGACCAGCAGCTCCAGCGCCTGCTGCAACCCCGACGGGCGTTCCAGCGAGTAGCTGCGCCGCACGGCGAGCATCAGCACCGCCACGATGGCGACGACGAGCAGCGCCATGATCACGTGGTCGGGGAGCCAGATCCCCGCCTCGCCCTCGATCCCCATCGCCTTCTGCCAAGCCGCGGACGGCACCCCGAGCAACGCCACCAGCAGCGCGTTCATCGGGTGGAACAGGATCGAGAACTCGTGGTGCACCGGCGTTCATCCCTTCCGGGGACCGCGCGGGTCGGACCTGGCACCCGCGATGCCGAGAGCGGCGAGGTAACAGGTGACGCCCGCGGCGACGGCCCACAGCGCGATACGTTGGCGCAACAGGTACCACACGACGAACAGCGCGACCCACACGCCCCACCGGGCGGCAAGCACCGCGGCGGCCCCGCGCGTCATGTGGGGTGCGCCCGGCTGGAGGACCCGCCCGAGCACGGACTCCAACAAAAGCGCGTTGATCATAGCCGCGGTCGCAGCCACGGTCAAGGCGAGCGCGTTCCACGGTTCGCCCGCTGCGGCCACCGCCGTGGCCGCCGCCAGCGTGACG
>DAIDOU010000344.1 GCA_027458945.1 Acidobacteriota bacterium | reverse complement strand
ATCGGCGAGGAGATCGAGGCCGGCGCGGACGGCATCGTGATCGGGCACGGCACCGACACGATGGGCCACACCGCCGCCATCCTCTCGTTCATGGTGCAGGACTCGCCGGTGCCGATCGTCCTCGTCGGGAGCCAGCGCTCCTCCGACCGGCCCTCCTCCGACGCCGCCCTCAACCTCATCCACTCGGTGCGCGCGGCGGCGTACGGGGAGATCGCCGAGGTGATGATCTGCATGTTCGGCCCGACCTCGGACCGCTACGGGCTGCTGCACCGCGGCACGCGCTGCCGCAAGATGCACTCCTCCTACCGCAGCACGTTCCGCACCATCGGCGACGTGCCGCTCGGCACCGTGAGCCGCGACCGCTTTACCTACATCAACAAGGAGTACCGCCGCCGCGACCCCTCCCGCAAGGTCAGGGTCGACACGGCGTACGACGACCGCACCACGATCCTGTACTACTACCCCGGCATGCACCCCGACCTCGTCGACGCGCTGGTCGAGAAGGGGTACCACGGCATCGTCATCGCCGGCACCGGCCTCGGCCACGTCAACAAGCCGCTCTACCCGGCGATCGAGCGCGCGATCGCGGCGGGGGTGCACGTGGTGATGGCGGTGCAGACGCTGTGGGGCTACGCGCAGATGTACGTCTACGACACCGGCCGCGACCTCCTCGACCTCGGCATCGTGCCGCTCGAGAACATGCTGCCGGAGACGGCGCTCATGAAGCTCTCCTGGGTGCTCGGGCACACGCGCGACCGTGCCGAGGTGACGCGGCTGATGCGCACGCCGGTGGCGCACGAGATCACGGACCGGGAGCCGCACAACGGCTACCTGATCATGCAGGGCGGCCTGCCGGAAACCGAGGAGTGGATCAAGAGTCACTGGAAGTGAGGCCGATATTGGAACGCCGCGCCGTCAACCAAGGGCGCTCGCGTTCGTCTGCACGCAACGGGCGTACGATGTCCCGGGAGGGCCGAACGATGACGAGCCATCCGATGCGCACGGGCACGGTGGGGGCGGCGCTGCTGCTCGCGGCGGCGATGGTTGCGTGCACGACGGTTCGCGTGTCGTCGATCCGCTACCTCGGCGTGCCGCAGTTCGCGCCCACCGACCCGAACACGGTGGAGATCCTGCGGCGGGAGCCGCGGCGGGGCGTGATCCGGCTGGGCGAGGTGTTCCTCGAGCCCTCCGGGCACCCCACGGTCGCCGCGATGGAGCAGGAGCTGCGGGCCGAGGCGGCCAAGCTCGGGGCCAACGCCGCGGTGCTGGTGTACGACAAGTTCAAGCGGGTCGGCACCGTGGTCCAGGGTCCGTGGTGGTCGCGCAGCGAGTACCCGGTGTACGGCCGCGAGATCGTCGCGGTCGCGATCCGCTACGAGGAGCCCCCGGAGGGGCCGCGGCATCGCTTCTGAGTCGGCGCCCGCCGGCGTAGCGCCCGGGCCGCGACCGCCCGCCGAGCGATCGACCCAGGCGTGAGTCTCGCCGCGTTCGCGCCGGGGGCCGCGAGTATCCTTCCCCCACGAGCGTCGGGCGGCCCGGCGCGGGGGAGGGCGGTGCCGGCGAGCGAGGGACTGACGCAGCGCCAGATCGCGCGCTTCTGGGCGCCGCTGGCGGCCACCTGGCTGATGATGGCGGTCGAGGGGCCGTTCCTCGCCGCCGTGATCGCGCGTCTCGGCAACGCCACGTTCAACCTCGCCGCGTTCGGGGTGGCGTTCTCGTTCGCGATGCTCATCGAGGCGCCGATCATCATGATGATGAGCGCGGCGGTGGCTCTGGTCGGCGATTCGCAGTCGTTCCTCCTGCTGCGCCGCTTCACCTACCTCCTCAACGCCGCGATCACGCTGGTGATGCTGGTGCTGCTCGCGCCGCCGGTGTTCCGCTTCGTCGTCGAGCGGCTGGTCGGGCTCCCGCACGAGGTCGCAAGGTTGACGCACGTCGCCACCGCGATCCTGCTGCCGTGGCCGGCGGCGATCGGGTTCCGCCGTTTCTACCAGGGGGTCCTGATCAGGGCTCACCTGACCCGGCGGGTGGCGTACGGCACCGTGGTGCGGGTGAGCTCGATGGCGCTGGCCGCGGTGGCGCTCTCCCAGCTCACCGCCCTGCCTGGCGCGTACGTCGGCGCCGCCGCGCTCGCGGCCGGGGTCACGGCGGAGGCGGGGGCGAGCCGGTGGATGGCGCGCGGCGCCGTCCGCGCGGTTCGCGCCGTCCCGGCGGTCGGCGCCCCGCTGACCACCGCTGCGATCGTGCGTTTCTACGTCCCCCTCGCCCTCACCTCGGTGCTCACCCTCGGCGTCAACCCGGTCGTCACGTTCCTGCTCGGCCACAGCCGCTCGGCGCTCGACTCGCTGGCGGTGTGGCCGGTGGTGACCGCGCTGGTGTTCGCGTTCCGCTCGGCCGGGTTCGCGTTCCAGGAGGTCGGGGTCGCCCTGCTCGGCGACGAGCGCCGCGTCCGCGCGCTGGCGAGGTTCGCCGCGACGCTCGCGGCGGTGACCGCCGGGGCGCTGGTCGTGGTCGCGTTCTCCCCGCTGGCGCGGGTGTGGCTCGCGACCGTCTCCGGGCTGCCGCCGGAGCTGACGCGCTCCGGCCTGTGGCCGCTGCGCATCCTCTGCCTGATGCCGGCGCTCGAGGTGCTGCTCTCGTTCCAGCGCTCGCGACTCGTGCACGCGCGCCGCACCGCGCCGATCAGCTGGGCCACGGCGATCGAGGTCGGCGGGCTGGTCGCGGTGACGGCGACCGGGATCGCCGCGTTCGACCTCGTCGGCGCGGTCGCGGGCGCAGCCGGCATGCTCACCGGCCGGGTCGCCGCCAACACCTTCCTGGCGCGGGCGACGGCGCGGCTTCGCCCTGCGTGAGCGCGGCGTTGCCGGCCGCTCAGCGCGCTCGCGACCGGTGCTGGCGCAGCACCTCGTAGAGGACGATCGCCACCGCGGTGGACACGTTGAGCGAACGCATTTTGGTGTCCGCCATCGGGATGCAGACCATCCGGTCGGCGTGGCGCGCGCGCACGTCGTCGGGGAGGCCGCCGCTCTCGCGGCCGAAGACGAGGACCACGTCGGACGGGAAGGTGACGTCCCACAGCTCGCGCGGCGCCTCGGCGGAGAAGAAGAACGGCTCGCCGAGGGCGGGGAGCGCCGCCTCGAACGCGGCCAGGTCGTCCCACACCACGGGCTGCACCCTCGGCCAGTAGTCCACCCCGGCGCGGCGCACCTCGCGCTCGTCGAGCGAGAACCCGAGCGGCCGCACCAGGTGGAGCTGTGCGCCGGCGGCCAGGCAGGTCCGGCCGGCGTTGCCGGTGTTCCAGGCGATCTCGGGGGTCACCAGCGCCACGTGGATGCTGGCGCACTCCGTCGCGCCGCCGCCGTCGGGGTCGGGCCCCGCACTCCGGGTCATCGTCGTCGGTCCGTGGCCAGCTTAGCAGCCGGACTGCGGCGGCTTGCGCCGCGCCGGTCGCGGCGCGAGATTGGCAGCGAGACCCGGGGAGGTGGCCGATGCCGACGTTCGTCCTCATGACTCGCCTGCGTCCCGAGAGCGTGCACGACGCCCACGGCCGGCGCGAGACCGGCAAGGGATGGCTCAGGAAGGTCCAGACGCTGTGCCCGGAGG
>DAIDOU010000343.1 GCA_027458945.1 Acidobacteriota bacterium | reverse complement strand
GCGCTGGCCGCGCCCATCGCTGCCGTCGACGCTCGCGGGCTGCGGCTGCCGGCGACGTGGGCCGACCCGGGGCGGCTGGCGCGGGCGTCACGCGCCCGCCTGGCGCGGAGCTCACCGCGGCTCTGCGCGGCCACGGTCGGCGCGCTGCAAGCCGCGATCGAGAAGCTCGAACCGTTGTTCGCCGGCCGGCGGCCGGTGTTCGCTCACGGCGACTTCGCGCCGGTCAACGTGCTCATCGCGCGCCGCGCGAGCGGGCGCGGGTGGGCGGTCGCGGCGCTGCTCGACCTCGAGTGGGCGCGCCTGGCCGACCCGCTGTTCGACGTCGCCTGGTGGGGATGGGTCGTGCGCTTCCACCACCCCGAGCGCTGGCCCACCGCGTGGCCGGCGTTCCTCGCCGCGGCGGGAGCGGCCGGCGAGGTCGCGCACGGGCCGGCCGCGTTCGCCGCTCGGATCCGTACGCTGCAACTCCTGCGCCTGCTCGAGCTCGCGGACCGCTCGCGCGGCCGCGCCGCCGCCGAGTGGGCCGCGCGTCTGGAATCAGCCGTGCGCTGGTAGTCACAGCGGTCAACGCCGGGCTGAACGCCGTCTCGTGTCGATGCGTGCGGCCGCCGTCGAGTGGCCAAACGCCCGCTGCCGCATCGCCCTGCGATGACGCGGCAGGCGTCTCGGCGGCCTGGCCGCGCTTGGCCCTGGTCTACAATTGGCGGCAAGGTGACGTCGTGACAGTACGAGTGGGCACGAGGCTGGGCCCGTACGAGATCGTCGCCCCGGTCGGGGCGGGGGGCATGGGCGAGGTCTTTCGGGCCCGCGATGACCGGCTCGGCCGTGACGTGGCGATCAAGGTGCTGCCGGCGGGGTTGGCCTCTGACCCGGAGCGTCTGCGGCGGTTCGAGCAAGAGGCGCGCGCCGTGGCGGCACTCAACCACCCCAACATCCTGGCGATCTACGACGTCGGTGCGGCTGAGGGTGCACCGTACATCGTGACCGAGTTGCTCGAGGGTTCATCGTTGCTCGACCGTCTCGGCACCGGGCGGCTGCCGGTGCGGCGCGCCGTGGAGGTCGCGACTGAGATCGCGGAGGGTCTCGCCGCGGCGCACGACAAGGGCATCGTCCACCGTGACATCAAGCCCGCCAACGTGTTCCTCACCAGCGACGGCCACGTCAAGATCCTGGACTTCGGGGTTGCGAAGCTGGCGCCGCGGCGGGCGCTGGCGGAGCTGGCCAGCGCCACCACGGCTGTCGAGGCGACGGAAGCCGGAACGGTGCTCGGCACGATGGGGTACATGTCGCCGGAGCAGGTCCGCGGGCAGGCGGTGGACCAGCGGGCGGACATCTTCTCCCTCGGGTGCGTGCTCCACGAGATGATCGCCGGAAAGCCGCCGTTCCGGAGGGACTCGGTCGCCGACACGATGTCGGCGATCCTCACGAACGACCCGCCGGAGCTTGCCGGTACGGACCCGGCGGTGTCGACCGCGCTCCAGCACGTGGTGAGGCGCTGCCTGGAGAAGGAGGCGAGCCGGCGGTTCAGCTCAGCGCGCGACCTGGCGTTCGCCCTGTCGGAGGCATCGGGACCGGCCGCGACGGGTGCGCCGCCGCCGCGCCGCCCGGCGGCGGGGAGACAGCGCCTTTTGGGTGTCGCAGCGGTCGTGGCGGCGGCCGCGCTCGCTGTGGCCGCCTTGCTCGGCCTTCACCGTGGCTCGCGGGTCCCAGTGGCGAAGGCGGCGATCCCGAGGATCGTCGTCTTGCCGTTCGAGAACCTCGGCTCCCCCGATGACGCCTACTTCGCGGCGGGGATGACGGACGAGATCACGAGCCGGCTGGCCAGCGTGAAGGGGCTGGGGGTCATCTCGCGGACGACGGCGTTCGAGTACAACCACGCGGGGAAGACGACCAAACAGATCGGTGCCGACCTGGGCGTGAGCTACGTGCTCGAAGGCAGCGTGCGGTGGGAGCATGCGCCGGGCCATGAGAACCGGGTGCGGATCACGCCGCAGCTCGTCCGTGTCGCGGACGACATGGACATCTGGTCCGACCGCTACGACAGGACGCTGGCGGACGTGTTTGCCATCCAATCCGAGGTGGCCGAGAGCACGGTCAGGGCGATGGGCGTCGCGTTGGCGCCACGAGAGAAGGCCGCGTTCAAGCTGGTGGCGACCAACGATCTCGCGGCCTACGACCTCTACCTGCGAGGACAGGAGCACGCGATTCACGGCGACGCCCGGAGCGACATCGAGGCCGCCCTGGCGAAGTTCCGGGCCGCCGCGGCCCGCGACCCCAACTTTGCGCTGGCCCTGGCGGGCGTGGCGCGCAACAGTCTGAGGATGCGCTTC
>DAIDOU010000342.1 GCA_027458945.1 Acidobacteriota bacterium | reverse complement strand
TTCGCGGTGGTGGGGGAGGCGTTCGCCGACCGCGTCTACGAGGCGGACGGGACGTTGCGCTCGCGCACGCTGCCGTGGGCGCTGCACATCGACCCCGAGGTCGCGGCCCGGCAGGCGGTGCGCATCGCCGTCGAGCGCCGGGTGACGACATTCGACGGTCGCGAGATCGGCCTGGCCGCGCGGACGATCTGCATCCACGGCGACTCGCCCGGCGCGGTCGGCCGCGCCCGCGCGGTGCGCGAGGCGCTGCTGGCGGCCGGTGTCGGCCTGGCGTCGTTCGGCACCCCGGCGTGACCCGGGCCGGTCAGCGGGCGGGGTCGCCGGCGAGCGCCTGCACCGTGCTGGCTCCCAGGCACAGCGTGCGGAACGACTCGGCGAGGGCGAGGCCGCCCGCCTGGCCGGCCTCGCTCGCGATCCGCTCGAACGCGGCCCGCGCCGGACCGGGCCGGAACTGCGAAGCGTGCTCGCAGATCAACGCGATCTTCTCGTCGAACACCCCGGCGATGTCGACCCAGGTGTCGGGCTCGGCGGTGGGGCCGAGCCAGACCTCGCCCACGACATGCGGCTCAAGCCCCTCGCCGAGCAGCTCGGGGAAGATGCTTGCCTTCTTGACCGCGGGGTAGAGCGCCTCCACCGCGGCCTGGGCGGCCGCGCGGTGGTCGGGGTGGTTGATGTACGTTCGGTGCCGGAACCAGACGGTCGGATCGCCGGCGACGACCACGTCGGGGCGGACCCGCCGCATCACCCGCACGAGGTCGCGGCGCAGCTCGATCGTGGGCTGCAGCGTGCCGTCCTCGTACCCGAGGGTGATCACCTCGGCGCCGAGGCGGGCCGCGGCGCGAGCCTGCTCGGTCCGGCGGCGGGCGGTCACGGCCGCGCTCGAGTCGGCGGGGTCGGCGGTGCCCTTGTCGCCCCCGGTGATCAGGCACAGGGTGATGGCGTGGCCCTCGGCGGCCCACTTGAGGAGCGTGCCGCCGGCCATCGTTTCCGCATCGTCCGGGTGCGCGTAGAGCGTGAGGATCGTCTTCTTCATGGCGGTATACTACAAGCCGAAAAACGGTTTGCCGATTCCGTCCGGCCGGCGGGGGCCGGGCGGACGACTCGCGGGAGAAACGATGGCACGGCTGACGGTCCTGATTGTGGATCGGGAGGGAGACCGGCGCAAGGAGCTGGCGCGCGGCCTGGCGTCCTACGCCTACGAGGTAGTGACCGCGGCGGACGCGGACGAGGGACGCCGGTTCGCCGAGGGGCTCGACCCCGACGTGATCGTGATCGAGGGCGCCCTCGTGGAGACCGAAGGCGCGGCGGTCGCCGGCGACGTCCGGTCGAAGGCGCTCAAAGTCGTGCTCGTCGAGGGGGAGGACGAGGCCGCCGCGATGCCGGAGGCGGCCGTCGCAACCGCCGGCCTGGCCCCGGAGGCGCTCGTTCGCAAGTTGCGCGCCGCGCTCCTCGCGCGCGAGCTCGGGATCGCCACCGACGCCCGCTTCGAAGCGCTCGAGGGCAACCTCCTCGCTCTCCCGTTGCTCGAGCTGCTGCCCAAGCTGCAGCGGCTGGTGGTGAGCGGGCGCCTTCTCCTCGACGACGGGGAAGTGGCCCTGGAGGACGGCGAGGTGGTGGCGGCGCGCGTCGGCGCCGTCCGCGGGGTCAAGGCGGTGACGCGGCTGGCGCGGGCGACGTTCGGGGGCTTCCGCCTGCTGCTCGGTCCGCCCGCGGCCGCGCGCGAGATCTCGCTCGACATGCTGAGCCTGATGGCGGTCGCCATGGAGGACCAGGCCCGCGTCGTGGACGCGTCCGCCAGCCTGCCGCACCTCGCGAGCCGGCTGCGGCTGGTGATGGGACCGGCGTTCTTCACCACCCAGTTCACCCCGGTGCAGCAGGCGCTCCTCGCGGGCGCCCACGACGGCGGCACGATCGCCGAGGTGGTCGACCGGGTCGCCGAGGCGGACGGGACCGTCCTGGCCGAGGTCGTCCGCCTGCACGACGCCGGCCTGATGGAGTTCGACGAGCCCGAGGACCGGGTACGGATCGTGACCGATTCGACGGCCGACCTGCCGCCGGCGATGGCCGAGCAGTACCGCATCCACGTGGTGCCGCTCTCCGTCCTGTTCGGCAAGGAGAT
>DAIDOU010000341.1 GCA_027458945.1 Acidobacteriota bacterium | reverse complement strand
CGGCGCGATCGTGGCGATGCGGTCGCTCCCCGCGCTCGTGCTCTTCATCCCCACGGTGCGCGTCACGCTGATGCGCGGGAGGCGCGAGGATCACAACCTCGCGCTGCGCTTCGGCGACGCCTACGAGGCGTACTGGCGGCGGGTGCCGTTCATGTTCCCGCTGCGCCCGCCGCTGCGCGCGGACGAGGCCGCCGCGATCGACGCGATGAGCCGGCAGCCCTCTGACGCCGGCGGGCCCAGGGAGTAGGAGCGGCGTGGCCGGCGGCCGGTAGAGACAGTGGTCCGGGGTCCGGGGTCCGGGGTCCGGGGTCCGGGGTCCGGGGTCCGGGAACGACAGAACGTTGTCGCCGTCTTTGTCTTCCCTTTTCCCTCTACCCTCTCCCCTTTCACTTGTCTCCCGCGTCAGCGGAGAGGTCGGGGAGCCGAGGGGAAGAGACGCATCGAGCAGAGGGGCTGAGGAGCTGAGGGAAAGAAACAAGGCAGGAGCGGATGGCCTCTGGCTCCTTGCCTCCGCTCCTCTGCTCCTCGGCCCCTCTGCTCCGGGCTACTTCTTCGTCCGCAGCACGTTCAGCGCCGAACCGGCTTTAACCAAGGCCGGAGCGCCCCCGAATCAGTCGCCGCTGAACCCACATCCCTAACCGGTCACACCCCGAGCGCTATGTCAGCCTTGACTAGGGCCTGAGCGCCGCCGGATTGGTTGCCACCGATCCTACTTCTTCGCCCGAAGGACGTTGAGGGCGCTCCCCGCCCTAAACCACTTGATCTGGTCGGCGTTGAACGTGTGCTTGCAGGCGAACTCGTCGCGGCCGCCGTCGGCGTGCTGCACCACGACCGTGACCGGCTGCCCCGGCGCGAGCGCCGCGAGGCCGACGATGCTGATCCGGTCGCCCTCGCGGATCTTCTCGTAGTCGGCGGGATCCACGAACGTGAGCGGCAGCAACCCCTGCTTCTTGAGGTTGGTCTCGTGGATGCGCGCGAACGAGCGCGCGATCACCGCGGCGCCGCCGAGGTGGCGCGGCTCCATCGCCGCGTGCTCGCGCGAGCTGCCCTCGCCGTAGTTTTCGTCGCCGACCGCGACCCAGCGCAGCCCGCGTCCCTTGAGGTCGCGCGCGATCTTGGAGAACTCCATCACCTCGCCGGTGAGCGGGTGCTTCCCCTTGCCCGCCTCGCCGGAAAACGCGTTGATCGCGCCGGAGAACATGTTGTTGGCGATGTTGTCGAGGTGACCGCGGTACTTGAGCCAGACGCCGGCAGGGGAGATGTGGTCGGTGGTGCACTTCCCCTTCGCCTTGAGGACCACCGGCAGGTCAACATAGTCCTTGCCGTCCCACGCCGAAAACGGCTGCAGCAGCTGCAGCCGGTCGGAGCCCTCGCGCACCTGCACCGCGACCGACGCCGCGGTGGCCGGCGGGGCGACGTACCCTTCGGCCTTGAAGACGAAGCCGCTCGGCGGCACCTCGGGGGCCGGCGGCGGCGGGGCCAGGCGCACCTTGCGCCCGTCGACCGCGATCTCGTCGGCGATCGGGTTGACGTCGAGCGATCCCGCCACCGAGTAGGCGACCACGACCTCGGGCGAGGCGATGAACGAGAGCGTCGCCGGGTTGCCGTCGTTGCGCGCCGGGAAGTTGCGGTTGAACGAGTTGACGATCGCGTTCGGCGTCCCCTTCGGCGAGTCGTCGCGCTGCCACTGGCCGATGCACGGCCCACACGCGTTGGCGAGCACGGTGGCGCCGAACTCGTTGAACACCGACAGCAGCCCGTCGCGCTCGATCGTCGCGTACACCTGCTCGGACCCCGGCGTGATCAGGAGCGGCACGCGCGCCTTGAAGCCGGCCGCGAGCGCCTGGCGCGCCACCGCCGCGGCGCGGGTGATGTCCTCGTACGACGAGTTCGTGCACGAGCCGACGAGGGCGGCGGAGAGCTTCGCCGGGTAGCCGTTCTCGCGCACCGCGGCCGGGACCTGGGAGAGCGGCCGCGCGAGGTCCGGGGTGTGCGGCCCGTTGAGGTGCGGCTCGAGCACCGAGAGGTCGATGCGCACGACGCGGTGGAAGTACTTCTCCGGGGCCGCCTCCACCTCCGGGTCCGCGGTGAGGAGGTCGCGGTTGGCGCCGGCGAGGTCGGCGATGGCGCCGCGACGCGTGGCGCGCAGGTACGTCTCCATGCGCGCGTCGTACGGGAACACCGACGTGGTGGCGCCGTGCTCGGCGCCCATGTTGGTGATCGTGGCCTTGCCGGTGCACGCGATCGACGCGCAGCCGGGGCCGAAGAACTCGACCACGGCGTTGGTCCCGCCCTTGACGGTGAGGATGTCGAGCAGCTTGAGGATCACGTCCTTCGGCGCCGCCCACCCCGAGAGCTTTCCCGTCAGCTCGACGCCGATCAGCTTCGGCTGCAGCACCTCCCAGGGGAAACCCGACATCACGTCCACCGCGTCGGCGCCGCCGACGCCGGAGGCGAACATGCCGAGGCCGCCCGCGTTGGGGGTGTGCGAGTCGGTGCCGATCATCATCCCGCCGGGGAACGCGTAGTTCTCCAGCACGACCTGGTGGATGATCCCCGAGCCCGGCTTCCAGAAGCCGATGCCGTAGCGGGCCGACGCCGACTCGAGGAACGTGTAGACCTCCTTGTTCATCTCGACCGCGCGCGCCACGTCGGCCGCCGCGCCCGAACGCGCGAGGATGAGATGGTCGCAGTGCACCGTGCTCGGGACCGCGGTGCGGTCCATCCCGGCGAGCATGAACTGCAGCAGCGCCATCTGCGCGGTGGCGTCCTGCATCGCGACGCGGTCCGGAGCCAGCTCGAGATACGCCTTGCCGGGGTCGAGCTCGGCGTGCTCGGGGTCGGCGAGGTGACCGAACAGCACCTTCTCGGCCAGCGTCAACGGCCGCCCCAACCTGCGGCGTACCGTCCCGAGACGGGCCCGCGTCCGGGTGTACACGGCGTTGACGAACTCAGGAGTGCTCTCGATCGCAGCCATCGCTTCTCCCCTGCGGCGGACTCTTGCGGCGGCCCGCCGCGCTCGCGGGGGGGAGTATAGAACGGCGGGCGGCCGCGGGCGAGACGCCTATACTCGCGCCCGCTGTCGCACCCGTTCGGACGCGACCGCGAACCCGGGCCCGGGCCCGTGCGTTGAAGCCAGTGGAGGTGCCCATGCGTCGCGTCGCCATCGCCGCCGCCCTGACCGTGCTCGCGGCCAGCACGGCCTGCACCCGCGTCCGGACCCCGCTCGCGGTCCACGAGAGCCGCACGTTCCCGGCGGCGCCGGACAAGCTCGTCCGCCTCGACGTCGGCTCACTCGACGTGCACGTCAAGGTCGCCGACGTACCCGCCATCACCGCGACGCTCGACCTCGACGCGCGCTCGTCGTCGCGCGGCGCCGCGGCGCGCTGGATCTCCAACCACACGCCGGTCTTCGAGGACTCGGCGTCGGAGCTCTCGGTCCGCCTGCCGTCGCGTCACGGCGGGATCTTCCTCATCGGCTACCTGAACGGCCGGGCCCGCCTCGACCTCGAGGTGCCGCCGGCGTGCCGGCTCGAACTGCGCACCTCCTCGGGCGACGTCGACCTCGAAGGCGGGACGCCCGTGGCCGGGACGGTCCGGGTCACGACCTCCTCCGGCGACGTGAGCGTCGCGGGAGGGGCGCGCGAGCTGATCGCGCGGACCTCGTCCGGGGACGTTCGCGTCACCCGCCAGCCGCTCGCCGCGCTCGAGGCGGACACCTCTTCCGGCAACGTCACGCTCGAATCGGGGGCCCAGCGGGCGCTCGTGGACACGTCCTCCGGCGACATCCGCCTGGAGTCGCTGGCCGGCAACCTCTCCGCCACCGCCTCCTCGGGGGACGTCTCCGCGAGCTGGGAGCGCCTCGCCGCCGGGGCGAGCGTGCGCGTCCATACCTCGTCGGGCGACGTCCGCCTCCGGCTCCCCGCCGGGACGGCGCTGGCCGGCGAGGCCACCACCACCAGCGGCTCGCTCCGTTCCGACTTCGCCGGTGCCCGGGACCGCCGCGGCCACCGCATCGAGTTCAGCGCCGCGGCGGCCGCCGTCACGATCGACGCCCGCACGGCCTCCGGCGATCTGACGGTGCGCGCCCACCCGTAGGCCGCCTCGGTCGCCACGGCGAGCTCGGCGTCGCCCGCCGGCCGTGCACTCGCATCCGGAAGACCGGACGCGCCCGGGGTAGCCTGTCCAAAATATCGAATATAATCCGGCGCGATGGACGCCCAGCGGGCACCCGCGCCGGTGTTGCCGGACTCCGGCACCTTCGTCTTGCCGCGGCGCGGCTGGCTGAAGCTGCACGAGCACCGCTGGCGCAGCCTCGGGCTCCTCCTCGTCGGGGTCATCGCCACGGCCGCCGGCCTCATCGGTGCCGTCCGCAGGGTGGACGAGTTCCAGCGTCTCGACTTCCGCGCGTCGCGCGGCTCCGAGGGGTACCTCGTCCTCAGCGTCGGCCTGCGCAGCGGCGCGGCTCGCGCCGGTCTGGTCCCGGGCGACGTGATCGTCGGTCTCGACGGGGCGCCCACGGCCACGATCCGCGACCTCGAGCCCGCGCTGTACGCCCGCCGCGTTTCGACGCTGTCGGTGCTGCGCGGCGGCCACGTGCGCGACGTCAAGTACTACCCTCCCCCGGCGCACGTCGACGTCCGCTACCTGCTGGTGGCGTTCGCCGCGATGTTCACGCTCGCGATCGCGGGGGTCGTCTACCTCGGCCACCCGA
>DAIDOU010000340.1 GCA_027458945.1 Acidobacteriota bacterium | reverse complement strand
TGGGCGGCCTGGACGCGGCGGGTCGCGGCCGGGCGCACACTGCGCGCCGGTGCCTTCGCTTTGACCGGCCTGGGCCGAGTCGCCGGCGCGGCGGGCTTCCTGGCGGCGTGCCTCGGCGCGGCCGTCGGCTTGCGCAGCGGTTTGACCACGGTCGCCTTGGCGGGGGGCCGCGGGCGCCGCGCCTTGGGCGGCGCGACGATCTTCCTCGCCGGCGGCTTGACCGCCTTCGGGCGTGCGGCCGCCGCGCGGTCGCGGGGAGCCGGTCGCACTGGCCGGGGGGCGGGCTTGACGGTCCGTCCGGCCGGGCGGCTCTTGGTCGCCGGAGCTCGGCGCGGCGCCGGGGCCTTCGCGGAGCGTCGCCCGGGCGCCGGCGACCGCCGGACGGGCGACGCCTTCGGCGCTGGCGCGCTCTTCCGGGTTGACGCGGCCTTGCGGACGGCCGTGGCCGGCCGCGCCGAGGAAGAGCGACTCACTCTCTTGGGTGCGCGATCGTGCGTCCGATCGCGGCGAGCTTCCTTGCTTTTTTGGGTTTTTCGCAATTTTCCCTCAGTTTGATGAGTCCGACGCGCTTTTCGCGGTTCCCGGCGCCCCGGACTCCGGGGTCGATACCGCCCGCCGCACCTACCATCACTCAATGTGGGACGCCGGGCGACAAATTTCAAGGTTAGCACCCGACGCAACCCCCTGGGGTGCCCCGTGCTCCGTCCTACGGCGCCTTCCTGGTCCTCTTGATCAGCTCGCTCTGCTCGGCCTGCAACCGGGCGAGTTCCTCGCGGTCGCCGGCGAGCTCGGCCGCACGGATCCTGGCGACCAACTCGGCGCTGCGCAGCCGGTTGTCGCGTCGCCGCACCAGCTCGACCAGGCTGTCGATGCGCTCGCGCGGCGTCTGCGGCGCCTCGAGCTCGAGCCCGGCGAGGAGGCGGCGGTCCGCCGGGTCCTCGAGCTCGGACAGCACCGCCGCCGCCTCGAGGCTCCCTCCGGCGGCCGCGAGGCGGCGCATGACGTCGAAGACCCGCCGCACCCCCGGGTGGCAGATGCCGTCGACGGGGAACTCGCGCAGGTGCTCGGCGCTGGCCGCCGGCTCGAGGTCGTGCAGGAACGATCGCAGCAGCGCCAGCTCGGCGTTCTCCGGCAGTTCCTCCGCGGCGACCTGCCGCGCCACGACTCGTGGCGCGCCGGCGCCACCGAGCTCCTCGAGCGGGACCCCGGCGCCGCGCGCGAGCGCCTCGCGCATCTCGAAGCGGCGCACCGGGTCGGGGCAGGCGTCGGCGACCTCGAGCGAGCGCATCAGGTTCCGGCGCCTCTGCGGCCGCGTCGAGCCCATCAGGTCGACGAGGAAGTCGGCGGCCGTGTGCGCCTGGGCGACGCGGCGGGCGAACGCCTCGCCGCCCTCGCGGCGGGCCACGTCGTCGGGGTCCTGCCCCTCGGGGAGGAGGAGCACGCTGACCTCGAGGCCGGCCGCGAGGAGGGTGCGCAGGGCGCCGACCGCCGCGTCGCGGCCGGCGCTGTCGCCGTCGAAGCACACGACCACGTGCGGCACGCGGCGCGCGAGCTCGCGGGCGTGGTGCTCCGACAGCGCCGTGCCGAGCGTCGCCACGGTCTCGGTGAGGCCGGCGTGGTGCAGCGCGATGCAGTCGAAGTACCCCTCCACCACGATCGCCCGGTTGGCCCTGGCGAACGCCGGCATCGCGCGGTCGAGGGCGAACAGGACGTGGCCCTTCGAGAACAGGCTGGTCTCGGGCGAGTTGAGGTACTTGGGGTTCTCATCGCCGAGGGCGCGGCCGCCGTAGGCGATGATACGGCCGCGCGCGTTGCGGATCGGGATCGTGACGCGGTCGCGGAAGCGGTCCCAGACCTTGCCGCCCTCGCCCTCGACGACGAGGCCGGCGGCGACCAGGGTGCGCTCGGAGAACCTGCGGCGCAGCTCGTCGAACAGCGCGCGCCACTCGTTGCGCGCGAAGCCGAGGCCGAACCGTGCGGCGAGCTCGAGCGGCACGCCGCGGCGGTCGAGGAACGCGCGCGGCCGGTCCTGGGCG
>DAIDOU010000339.1 GCA_027458945.1 Acidobacteriota bacterium | reverse complement strand
CCCGGTGGCCAAGCGCCACCTCATGGAGGTCCTCGGCGCCAAGTACCGCTTCGACCCGGCCGACACCCGGGCGCTCCAGTTCTGGGACACGATCCAGGACGCCAAGATGATGAACGCGATCATGATCGGCCTCGAGGCGTTCCTCGGGGTGATCGGCGGGCTCACGCTGATCATCGGCGGGGTCGGCGTCGCCAACATCATGTTCGCCACCGTGACGCACCGGACGCGCGAGATCGGCGTCGAGATGGCGCTCGGCGCCCGCCGGGTCTACATCACGGGTGCGATCGTCCTCGAGGCGGTCGCGCTGACGTTCGCCGGCGGCGTCATCGGCATCGGGGTGGGGGTCACGGTCGTGCAGGTCCTGGCCGCGGTGCAGGCGCACGCCAAGAGCGAGGCGATGCAGGTGCTCGGCGAGCCCACGATCTCGCTCCCGATCGCGGTGGCGACGGTGGCGCTGCTCGG
The DNA here is from genome assembly GCA_027458945.1 of Acidobacteriota bacterium. GTDB lineage: Bacteria > Acidobacteriota > Thermoanaerobaculia > Thermoanaerobaculales > Thermoanaerobaculaceae > RBG-13-68-16. Next base: position 2,315 of record DAIDOU010000339.1, on the reverse strand, counting down.
GCTGATCGGGTTGGCCGCCGGGTACTTCCCGGCGCGGCGGGCGGTGACGGTACAGCCCGCCGAGGCGCTGCGCTTCGAGTGAGGAGGTCGCGATGTTCGGCAACGGCAGGAACGGCAGGAACGGCGCGGAGGCGAACGACGGCGCCGGCGACGGCGCGGTCATCGCCCTCGCGGGGGTGCGCAAGGTCTACGACACCGGCGCGGTCAAGGTCGAGGCGCTGCGCCGGGTGGACCTCGCGATCAAGCCCAACGAGTTCGTCGCGATCGTGGGGCCGTCGGGCTCCGGCAAGTCCACGCTGATGAACATCATCGGCTGCCTCGACACGGCGACCGAGGGCTCCTACCGGCTGCGCGGCGAGGAGGTCGCGGGGATGTCGATCGACCGCCTCGCGGACATCCGCAACCAACGCATCGGCTTCGTCTTCCAGAACTTCAACCTGCTGCCGCAGCTCACCGCGTACGAGAACGTCGAGATGCCGCTGCTGTTCAAGGGGGCGCCGGCGCGGGCGCGCCGCGAGCGCGTCGAGTCCCTCTTCGAGCAGGTTGGCCTGACGGACCGGATGCAGCACCGCCCGGTCGAACTCTCCGGCGGTCAGATGCAGCGCGTTGCGATCGCCCGCGCCCTGGCGTGCGAGCCCGACATCATCCTCGCCGACGAGCCCACCGGCAACCTCGACTCCCGCAACGCCGAGACCGTGTTCGGCGTCTTCGCGCGGCTGGCGCGCGAGCAGGGGCGCACGATCGTCATGGTCACGCACGACGTCGACTTCGCGCGCCGCGCCGACAGGCAGATCCGCCTGCGCGACGGGCGGATCGTGGAGGATACCCTCCACGGCCCGGTGCCCGCGTCGCGCGCGTGACGCGGGCCCGGCGGCCTCACCGCGCCCAGAGCGCCAGCGCGAGAAGCGCGAGGACCGCGAGCGCGACCAGCACCGTGACCGCGGGCGAGACGCGACGCGCCCCGCGCGGCGGCGGTGCGGGCGTGGCGACGGGCGCCGGGACCTGGAGGTCCGCCGCAGGGCTCCGGGGGCTCGAGGGGGGCGCGGGGAGCTCCTCCTCGCTGGCCACGGGCAGCGCCGCCAGGATCGCCGGATCGCTCGGCAGCGCGTGCGCCTCGAACGTCGGGCTGTCGAAGTCGGCCTCGTCGTCGAACGCCAGCGCCACCTCTTCGTAGCGGAGCGTCGGCCCCATCCGCTCCCCCGACGAGTGCGTCGTCTCCGGGGCGGGCCGGAGCGCCCGCTCGAGCGCGGACTTGCTCGTCTGCAGCAGGTGCGCCAGCTCCGCGCACCCGGCCTCCACGTCGATGTGCGCGCGCACGACCCCGGCCAGCTCGGCGGCCGTGATGAGGCGCCGCTCGCGATCCGGCTCGAGGGCGCGCGCCACGGCGTCGAGCAGCGGCTCGGGCAGGTCGGGCCGCAGCGACGAGAGCGGAGGGAGCCGCGGGCTTCGCATCGCGCGCAGCAGCTCCCACTCGTCCTTCTTCTTGGGGCCGAAGGGCGCGCGCCCCGTGGCGAGGCGCCAGGCCAGCAGCGCCGCCGCGTAGACGTCCGCCCGCTGGTCAACCGGCTCGCCGCGCGCCTGCTCGGGCGCCATGCACCCGAGCGTGCCCTTGACGATCCCCACGCGCGTCCCGGGCGAAACGCCGAGGACCTTGGCGATCCCGAAGTCGGCGATCTTCACGCCGCCGCTCCAGTCGAGCAGCACGTTCGCCGGAGAGACGTCGCGGTGGACGATCGGCGTCGGCGCGCCCCCGTCGGCGAAGCCATGGGCATACGCGAGCGCCGTGAGCACGCGCTCGACGATGTGCCACGCGGCGCGGTCGGGCAGCCGCACGCCCCCGGCGTGGCAGAGGCGCAGCACGCGCGCCAGGGCCACGCCCGGGACGTACTCGAAGACGAGCGCCGCGAACCCGGGCTCCTCCAGGAACGCGCGCACCTGGACGATGCACGGGTGCCGCAGGCGCACGCACACCGACGCCTCGCGCGCGAAGGAGTCGGCCGTCTCGCCCTCGCGAGAGTCGCGCCCGGCGTCGGCGATCGTCTTGATGGCGACGAGCTTGCCCGCGCGCGAGCGTGCCAGGAATACCTCGCCCGCCCCGCCCGCGCCGAGGCGCTGGAGGACGTCGAAGCCGGCGAGAGCGCGGGGCGGGGCGTCGGACGGGAACAGTCGATCGCGAGTCTCGGGCCAATCGCCGCGGGGGGGAAGGGGCGACGTGCGCGCGAGGGGCCGGTTCCGGTAGGCTGCCGCGGCATGCAGAGCCTCTCCCTCGACGACGGCCGCTTCGTCGCGCTGCTGCGCGAGCTCGTCGCGCTCGG
>DAIDOU010000338.1 GCA_027458945.1 Acidobacteriota bacterium | reverse complement strand
CACCATGCGCGCCAGCTCGGTGCGGGCGACCTCGCGGAACGTCGCGACGAGGTGGCGGGCCACCGGCGACAGTTCGACCTCCATCACCTCGTACGCCAGCTCGCGCAGCTGCTCCTCGACGATCGCCTCCGCCTGCGCGATTTCGGCGCTGCGCGCGGCGCGGTTGGCGTCGGCCTCGCGGCGCAATGCCACCTGATCGACGTGCTCGACGCCGGCAACCTCGCTGCACCCCGGCGCGAGGTTGGGCGGCATGCCGAGGTCGAGCAGCAGTGTGGGCGCCAGGCGGGCCGCCGTCTCCGGGGAGATCAACGCGACCTGGGAGGACGCGGCCGTGATCACCGCGGCGAACGACCCGCCCACGGCCAGCGACTCGAGCGGCCGGTACTCGCCGTGGCAGGCGGCGGCGAGCGCCTCGCCGCGCTCGCGCGAGCGGTTGAACACAACGATCGCCCGCGCGGGGTCCAGCTTGCGGACCAGCTCGACGGCGAGGGCCGCCATGCTGCCGGCCCCGACCACGGCGACCGGCCCCGCGACTTCGGCGAGGCGGCGCCCGAGCTGGCGCTCCGCCAGCGAGAGCAACGACACCGGCAGGCGCGACAGGCTGGTCTCGGTCCGCACCCGTTTGGCGGCGCGGAACGCCTGCGTGAACAGCGCCGACAGGCGCGGGCCGGCGACGCCGAGGTCGGCCGCGAGCCGGTAGGCGTCCTTGACCTGGCCGAGGATCTGGTTGTCGCCGGGCATCAGCGAGTCGAGCGCGGCCGCCACCCGGAAGAGGTGTCGCGACGCGTTCAGCTCGTGCTCCGCCAGGCACTTCTCGATCCCGGGCAGCGCGCACGCACCGCCGGTCAGGCGCGGCAGCGCCGCGGCGAGCGCCATGAGCAGGCGCCCGGGGCAGAGCGGCCCCTGGTAGGCGAGATAGAACTCGGAGCGGTGGCAGGTCGCGAGGTAGACGAGCTCCTGCGCCCCGAGCTCGGACTTCAGCGCCGGCAGGACCTCCGCCACTCGCTCGGCGGGGATCTGCGCCCGGCCGACATCTTCCGGACCCGCGCTGCCCTGGTTACAGCCGATGACCACGTAGCGTCGCATCGTTCTCCCCCGGGCATGCAGTATGAGCAGAGAACTGTCATATGTGAAGCGGGTTTGCGTCAGAATTCAGTGACAGGCGTGCAATGTTTTCGCAATCCTGCGAAACCATCTCACGCGACACGCCGCAAGTGGTTCCGCGCTCTCACGGCGACGGCGGCGAGGCCGTCGCGCCGCCCGACTCCGCCGCCAGATACCACCCGTCGGCGCCGTGCACCAGGAGCGCCGCGCCCCCGCCGGTGCCCGCCTCGACGAGCCCGTCCAGCGACGAGGCCTTGGCGAGCCACGCGTCGTACACCGGCCCCAGCCCGTGCCGCGCGAACAGCGCGGCCGGCTGCTCGCCGGCCGGCCGTCCGCTGTCGGCGTCGAGAACCACGGCCCGCGGCCGCGGGCCGGACGGCAGCACCAGCACCCGCCCGCCGGAGAGCAGGCGCGCATCCGCCACGGTCGTTCCCGAGAGGGCGCACCGCCCGCGCGCCTCGCCGCTCTCGAGCGCGGTCACGGTCACGGCGCCGACGCCGTCGATCGCGGCCACGGTCCCGGCGGCCTGGTCGACGTCGGCGATCCGCCAGGTGCCGCCGCTCCCCTCGCGCTTCCAGGCGACCCCGCCCGGCGACCGGTAGCGCATCAAGCCGCCGCCGCCGAGCGCCAGGAGCATGTCGTCGGGGGACAGCGCGACGACGCCGGCGAACGCCGACGAGGCCCGTGCCAGCAGCTTCTCCCCCGCGAAGCGGAACGTCGCCGCGACGCCGGCTCCGGTCGGGATGTCCGCGGGCAGGCCGAAGTACTCGCGTGCCGCGGGATCGAGCGGAAGGAAGCCGTACAGCCCCTTGCCGTCGAGGGTGAGACGGCTGTCCGCGGTGGGGAAGAGGTCGGACAGACCCGAGTTCGGCCACGCCAGCCGTTCGCGCCCCTCGGCCGTGATCGCGACGAACACCTGCGCCATCCCCTGCACGTCGTGCGTCACGTAGCGC
>DAIDOU010000337.1 GCA_027458945.1 Acidobacteriota bacterium | reverse complement strand
ACCTGCGCCCAGCCGGTGATGCCGGCGCGCACCCGGTGCCGCGCCATGTACTCCGGGTAGCGCTCGCGGAAGCGCGCGACGAACTCCGGCCGCTCGGGGCGCGGCCCCACGAGCGACATCTCGCCGCGGACGACGTTGACGAGCTGCGGCAGCTCGTCGAGCGAGAACCGGCGCAACCACGCCCCGACCCGGGTCGTGCGCGGGTCGTTGGGCACGGCGAAACGCGGCCCGGTCTCCGCCTCGGCGTCCGCCACCATCGTGCGGAACTTGACGATGCGGAACGGGCGGCCGTCGAGGCCCATGCGCAGCTGCCGATAGAGCACCGCGCCGCCGCCCTCGATCGCCACCAGGAGCGCGATCACCGCGAGCAACGGCGCGAGCACGACGAGCGCGAGCGCGGCGAACACGAGGTCGACGACGCGCTTGACCAGCGTGTTCCAGCCGGCGAGCGGGATCTGGGAGAGGTTGATCACCGGGAGGCCGTCGAGGTCCTCGACGCCGGCGCGCAGCGTGTAGTACTGCAGCAGGTCGGGCACGACGCGCACGGCGAGCAGCAGCGGCTCGGCCCGCTTGAGCAGCCGCATCGTCTTGTGCTGCGCGCCGATCGGGAGGGCGACGTAGAGCTGGTGCACGCGCTGCGCCTTCACCACCTCTTCGAGATCGTCGAGCGACCCCAGCACGGGCGCCCCCGCGAAGCGCGCGCTCGCCTTGCCCGGGTCGTCGTCGAGGAAGCCGACGAGGTCGAGCCCGAGCTCGCGGTGCCCGGCCAGTTTCTCGGCCACCGTGCGCCCGAGCTCGCCGGCGCCGGCGATGAGGGCGCGGCGGCGGTGGCGCGACGACGACCACACGCGCGTCATCACGTTCCAAAACGCGAGGCGTCCCGCGACCACGAACGCCACGTCGAGCACGGCGAAGAAACCGAGCAGGAGGCGCGAGTAGGTGAAGTCGCGGTAGAAGGCGAGGCCGGCGTTGAGCACCAGGAGCGCGAGCGCGACCGCGATCGTGACGCCGAACGCCTCCTCCACCCGCGAGCGCTGCGGCGTGCCCTGGAGCAGACCGCGGAAGTAGAACACCACCGGCCAAATCAGAGTGATGATCGGGAACAGCGCCACGTACGGCGCGAACGGCGGCACCCCTTTCGTCACCGGGAAGATCGCGAGGTCGAAGCGCAGGTGAAAGGCGAGGAACAACGCCAGGTAGGTCGCCGTCAGGTCCACCGCCACCAGGCCGGTGCGGTTGATGCGCGCCTTCTCGCCGATCATGGCTCCTGGCGCGCCGGCAGGACGCGCTCCAGCAGGTACGCGAAGCGGCGGCGGAAGCGTTGGCGGGAGAAGCTCTCGGCACGGGCGTGCAAAGGTTCGGCGTCGAAGCGCTGCGTGAGCACCTCCCGGCTCGCCGCAGCCAGGGCCGCGACCGTGCCCTCGGCGGCGAGCCGGCCGTGCTCGCCGCTGACGACGACGTCGGCGGTCCCGCTCCCGGCGAGACCCACGACCGGCGTGCCGCAGGCGAGCGCCTCGACCGTCACCATGCCGAAGTCCTCGACGTTGGGCACCAGGAGCAGCGCCGCCGAGCGGTACTCGTCGCGCAGCCGCTCGCGGCTGACGCGGCCGAGGAAGTGCACGCCCGCTCCGGCCTGCCAGGCGAGCGAGCGGCGCAACGGCCCCTCGCCGATGACGCGCAACGGCAACCCGAGCTCCCTGGCGACCGCGATGCCGACCTCCACCCTCTTGTACGGAACCAGCGCCGCGACCATCAGGAGGTGGGGCTGGTGCTCACCGCCGGGGGTGAAGAACTCGACGTCCACCGGCGGCGGGATCACCTCGGCCTCGCGCCGCCAGTAGCGTTCGATGCGGCGCGCGATGAGATGCGAATTGGCGATGAAGTGGTCGACGCGGGCGGATGAGACCACGTCCCAGGTACGCAGGTGCTCGAGCTCGCGCCGCAGCAGCGGGCGCAGCGGGGCGGCGAAGCGCCGCACGTAGTCCTCTCTCTGGTCCCACAGGTAGCGCATCGGCGTGTGACAGTAGCAGACGTGGACGGCGCCCGGCGGGGGGATGACGCCCTTGGCGACGCAGTGGCTCGAGGAGACGATCAGGTCGTAACCCTCGAGCGGAAAGCCGGCCGCCGCCTGCGGCATCCACGGCAGCAGCGGGCGGTACACCCGCCCGCCGAACGAGAAGCGCTGCAACCCGGAGGTGTGGATCGGGTGCGCGGCTAACTCGCCCGCCACCGCGCCATCGCGGTGGAACAGGGTGTAGATCGGGGCTCCGGGGAAGAAGCTCGCGATCTCCGCCAGCACCGCCTCGCCGCCGCGCATCCCGGTGAGCCAATCGTGGACCAGCGCCACCCGCATCACGCCCCCTCCCACACCGAACGGTACACCGCCAGCGTCGCCTCCGCCGCGCGCCGCCACCCGAACCCCTGCGCCCTCGCGCGACCGCGCGCGCGCAGATCGTTCCTCAGCTCGCCCTGCTCGAGCACCCGCCGCACGGCCGCGGCGAGCTCCACGACGTCGCGCGGGTTGACCCGGACCACGGCATCCCCGGCCACCTCGCGCACCGCGGCGACGTCGCCCGCCACCACGGGAACGCCGCACGCCATCGCCTCCAGCACGGGCAGGCCGAACCCCTCGTAGAGCGTGGGGTAGACGAACACCGAGGCGCCGCGGAACAGCGCCCCGAGCTCCGGGCGCTCGACCGTTCCGAGGCAGCGGACGCGGTCCCCGACGCCCATCGCGGCCGCCCGGGCCGCGAGCTCGCCGTCGCGCGGGAACCCGCCCGCCATGACCAG
>DAIDOU010000336.1 GCA_027458945.1 Acidobacteriota bacterium | reverse complement strand
CCGCGTTCGTCATCCTCTTCGTGGCGATCGGCGGCATGGTCGCGGTGGCGCACACCGATCTGCCGAACGGAATCATCATCGTGCTCGCATGCTGTCTGGCGGTGCCGTTCGTCATCGTGACCGCCGGCGGCTGGTCGCACGCGGCTCAGGTCCTGCCCGCAGGCGACTTCAAGCTCTTCTCGCCCGACTTCGGGAAGTATCCCGCGCTCAAGGGCCTGTCGTACTTCCTCTCGACGCTCCTGCTCCTGATGGGCGTGCAGTCGATGTACCAGAAGTTCTACGCCGCCCGCTCGCCGAAGGAGGCGAGGCGCGCCGTGGCGATCTGGATCGTCGGCACGATCGTGGTCGAGAGCATCGTGATCGCCATCGCCGTCTTCGCGGCGGCGTACAACCTCGAGCACCACACCCACTGGGATCCGCGCTCGCTCGTGCTCAACGCGGCGCGTCACATGGTACCGGCGCCGGTCGGCGTGCTCCTGCTCGGCGCCGCCTGCGCGGTGGTCCTCTCCACCGGAATGAACTACCTGCTCTCGTCGAGCTCCAACGTGATGCGGGACATCTACCAGGGCATGCTGCGGCCGGACGCGGACCCGACGAAGATGGTCGCGCTGCAGAAGGTCTTCGTGGTGGGGCTCGGCGTCTGTGCGTTCGCCATGATCTTCATTCCGACCGCGTTCAACCTGCAGATCTCGGTCCTCCAGTACGCCTACTTCGCGTACACGATGTACGGCGTCGCCGTGACCCCGGCGCTGTTCGCGGCGCTGACGTGGCGCCGCGCCACACGCCAGGGCGGGCTCGCGTCGATCGTCTCCGGCGCCGTGGCCACCGTCTTCTTCGAGCTGGTGCTGCCCCGGGTCGCCCCGTCGGTGATGGAGGCGGCACGGGGCCAGGTCGGCGCGCAGGTGTTCGGCGCCGACGCGTGGGGGATCCCGAGCATCTACCCGGCCGCGCTGATCTCGATCGGAACGCTCGTGGTGGTCAGCCTGCTGACGCCGCCGCCGACCGCGGAGGAGCTGGCGCCGCTGTTCGCGGCGAGGCCGCCGGAAGCGTGAGGCTGCTGGACCGGCGATCGGCGAGTGCGGTGGGTGCGCCGGGCGCGGGCGTGGACTACAATGCAGGTGCCCGCTCCCGCGGGCAAGGGGGTTGCCGTGGAAGACCGCGAGAACCAATCCGAGGCTGCGGACCCTGTGCTCGCCGAGCTGTTCGAGTCGACGCACGTGATCTCGGAGCTCAAGGCCACGACCCGTGAGGGAGTGATCTCAGAGGTCGTGAAGGCGGTCGCGCAGCGCGGCCTGGTGAGCGACGCACGCTGGCTGGAGACCGCGCTCACGGAACGTGAGCGGATGGTCCCGACGGCGATGCCCAACGGGGTGGCGTTCCTGCACGCCCGCCATCGCGCCGCCGAGAAGTTCCCGAAACAGTTCCTGTTCCTCGCCCGTTCGAGCAAGGGCGTCGCGTTCGGGTCGCCGGACGAGCGCCCGACGCAGCTCTTCTTCCTCCTGGCACTGCGCAAGGACATGGCGCACCTGCGCTGGCTCGCCCGACTGTCGTGGATCTGCCGCAACCGGACCACGGTGGCCAACCTCCTCAAGGTGCCCGGAGCGGAGGAGATCGCTCGCGCGTTGCGCCTGGCGGTCGAGGAGCTGCCCGGCAACCTGAAGCAGAAATAGGGTTCAGGACTCGGCAACGCACGCACCGGAGGGTGGTCGGCGCTCCCGGCAGGGTCCTTGGTGCGCGAGGAACTCGTACCTTCTGTCGTCCTGATCCGAGACGCCTGTGCCCTGACCCCTGTCAGTTGAGGTAGCCGGCGAGGGCGCGCGACTGTGCTCCGCGGCGCAGCTTGGTAAGCGCCTGGTTCTCGATCTGCCGCACGCGCTCGCGCGAGATGCCGAGCGCCTCGCCGATCTCGCGCAGCGTGCGGGGCGTGTCGTCCCCCAGCCCGAACCTCAAGGTGAGGATCTCGCGCTCCTTCTCGGACAGGGTGGCGAGCGCCTCGCGCAGCGTCTCCTCGAACGACTCCTGCAGCAGCTGCTCGTCGGTGTCGGGGATCACGTACTGCTCGAGGAGATCGCCGAACTCGGCCTCGCCGTCCTCGTCAACGGGCTCGTTGAGGGAGAGGGTGTTCTGGTTCGACGCGAGGAGGAGCCTGACCTGCTCGACGTCCATCTGCACCTCGTCGGCCAGCTCTTGCTCGGAGGGTGTGCGCTCGAGCTCCCGCCCGAGCGCCTGGCGCGAGCGCTCGAGCCGATAGAGAACGTTCGCCTGCTTCTGCGGCAGCCGGAACGTCGCGCCGTGCTCCGACAGCGCATGCAG
>DAIDOU010000335.1 GCA_027458945.1 Acidobacteriota bacterium | reverse complement strand
GCGGGACCGACACGGTGACCTGGAACCTGCCCAACTCGCTGACGGTGGCGCGCATCCTCATGGTGCCGTTGCTCGTCGTGGTGCTGCTGACGCGCTTCTCGGGCAGCGAGTTCTGGGGGCTCGGGATCTTCCTGCTCGCGGCGCTCACCGACCTTGCCGACGGTATCATCGCGCGCCGGACCAAGGCGGTGACCGTGACCGGGACGCTGCTCGACCCGATCGCCGACAAGCTGCTCATGTCGGCGGCGTTCATCTCGCTGGTCGAGTTGGGTTTGGCGCCGGCGTGGATGGTCGCCGTGATCGTGGGGCGGGAGTTCGCGGTCGCCGGCCTGCGCCAGGTGGCGCACGAGCACGGGATCGTGATCGCGGCCAACTGGTGGGGCAAGCTGAAGACGCTCTCCCAGATCGTGGCGGTGTCGCTGCTGATCGTGAGCTTCCAGCTCGGCGAGTGGGCGGCCGTGGCCCGCTGGGCTTTGTGGCTCGCGCTGCTGATGACGGTGGCGTCGCTCGTGAGCTACTTCTCCAGCTTCTGGGGACGCGTGGTCGGGGTCGGCCGGTGAAGTCGCGGCTCGCCAGCGCCCTGCCGCGGGTTCTGGTCCGCGCCGGGCACCGGCACCCGTGGGCCGTGCTCGCCGGCGCGGCGCTGATCATCGTCGCCGGCGTGGTGATCGGCACCAGGCTCAGGTTCGAGACCGACGTCCTCAACCTGATGCCGCGGCACGACCCGGTGGTGAGCGAGTTCCGCCGTGTGCTCGAGCAGTTCGGCTCGCTCGACACGCTGCTCGTCGCGGTCCCGGTGAGCCGCGACGACCGCCTCGAGAGCACGCTTTCCTTCGTCGACACGCTCGACGCCGAGCTTAAGGGGAGCCGGTACCTCTCCCACGTGACGGCGCACATCGAGGACCCCGTCAAGCTGGCCGAGACGGTGTTGCGCCATGCCGTGCTCTTCCTCGACGCCGACGGGCTCGCCGCGTTGCAGGAGCGCCTCAGTCCGGCCGGGCTCGCCGCGCGCGCCGCCGACATCCGCGCCGAGCTCGACACGCCGCAGGGGATGGTGGCCAAAGAGTTCGCCGTGCGCGACCCGCTCGGGTTCCTGCCCCTGCTGCTCGCGCGCATCAACCGGGCGCCGGCGTCGCTCAAGATCGACTACGCGAGCGGCTACTACCTCTCGGCGGATCACTCGATGGTGCTGGTCCTGGCCAAGCCGAACGGTCCGGCCCAGGACATCGACTTCGACCAGGCCTTGATCTCGGACGTCCGGCGCCGCATCGCCACAGCACGGCAGCGGTTCGCCGAACAGGAGGAGATCCCGCTCGCACAGGTGCCGACGGTCGAGATCGGCGGCGGCCACCGCACGGCGCTCGAGGACGCGACGCTGATCAAGCGCGACATCATCTCCAACTCGGTCTCGTCCGTGGTCGCCGTGATGCTGCTGTTCTTCCTCGCGTACCGGCGCTTCGCGACCGTGCACTTCGCCTTCCTGCCGCTGGCGACCGGGCTGGCGCTGACGTTCATCTTCGCCGCGCTCACGCTCGGCGAGCTCAACTCCGCGACGTCGGGGTTCTCGGCGCTCCTGGTCGGGCTCGGCATCGATTTCACGATCGTGACCTACGGCCGCTACCTCGAGGGCCGCCTGGCGGGCGCCTCCCCTGGCGACGCGCTCGAGCGGATGGCGGCGCAGACCGGGCCGGCCGTCGTGCTCGGCGCGGTCACCACCGTGGGGACGTTCTTCGCCTTCCTGGCGACGCGGTTCGCGGGCCTGCGCGAGTTCGGCCTCCTGACCGGCACCGGCATCGTGTTCATGATGGTGTCGGCGTTCCTGCTCCTGCCGGCGCTGGTCACGCTGTTCGACCGCGGCGCCCCGGTGGCGCCGGCGGCGTGGCTGCGCCTCACCGGGATCCTGTCGTGGTCGCGGCGGCACGCCCGGGCCGTGCTCGTGACCTGCGGGATCCTCACCGCGGCCGCGCTGGCGTCGCTGGCGTTCCTGCGCTTCGACGACGACGTGCGCAACCTGCGCTCCCCCGACAACAAGGGGGTGGCCGTGCAGGAGAGGGTCTCGCGGGCGTTCGGGCTCTCGTTCAACGCCATGATGGTCGTCATCGAGGCGCCGGACACGGCCACGGCGCTGGAGCGGGTGCAGCGGCTCGCGACCGGCCTCGACCCGCTCGTCGCGCGGGGGGTGATCTCTTCCTACGACTCGATCGCCAACCTGGTGCCGCCGGAAGCCGCGCAGCGGCGCAACCTGGCGTGGGTCGCCGCGCACCGGGAGCTGACCGATCCGGCGCGGGTCCGGCGCGACCTCGACGCGGCGTTCGAGAAGGTGGGGCTCGTCCCCGCGGCGTTCGACGAAGGCCTGGCCACCCTCGGCGAGGCGCTGCGCCCGAGCGGGCCGATCTCGCTGGCGATCTGGGACGGCACGCCGGTGCAGCAGGTCGTCGAGCGCTCGTTGCGCCGGACCGCCACCGGCGTGACCACGGTCGTCAACGTCTACGCGCCGCCCGACCGCTGGCGGCGCGAGGCGCCGCCCGAGCTCGAGGCGCTGGTGCGCACGGTGGACGGCGCCCATCTGACCGGCGTCAACCTCGTCTCCGAGCGCCTCCGGCACATCGTGTGGCAGGACGCGGCGCTGGCCGGGGGGCTCGGTCTCGTCCTCGTGATGGCGATCCTGCTCGGGGACTCGCGCTCGCTGCGCGAATCGCTCCTCTGCCTGCTGCCGGTGGCCGCCGGCGTGCTCTGGGCCCTCGGTGTGATGGCGGCGGTCGGCTACCCGCTCAACCTCCTCAACGTCTTCGTCATCACGATGATCATCGGGGTGGGGAGCGACTACGCGATCTACATGGTCCACCGCGTGCGCGAGGGCGCCGATGTTGAGGCGCTGGCGGCGACCGGGCGCGCGGTCGTGCTGTCGGCGCTGACGACGATCGCCGGCTTCGGAACGCTCGTGACCACGCACTACCCGGGGCTTCGCAGCATGGGGTGGATGGCGTCGCTCGGCGTGTTCTTCGCGGTCGTCACGGCGGTGGTGGTCGTGCCCCTGGTCGTCCGTCCGAAAGGCGCCGCGGCGCGTGAGGACGTGCCCGGCGGGCGCTGACCACTTGACCTTTGCCGCCCGCCTTCCTAATTTGAGGTGACCGGCGGTCTTGGATCTTTCACGCTGGACGGTCGACTCTTCACTCCCTGCAAGGGGGCGCGATGGCACGGGAACTGAAGGCGGGCGAGCTGCGGTGGCGATGCCCGGACGAGTGGCTGCCAGGGGCGAGCACGGCGGAGATCGAACTCTCGCACGGGATCATCGGCCAGGACCGTGCCGTGCGGGCGCTCGAGTTCGGCCTGGCGGTCGACTCGCTGGGGTTCAACGTGTTCGTGACCGGCCTGACCGGAACCGGACGGATGACGGCCATCGAGCTCCACCTGCGGCCGCTGGCCGGTCGGGGGAAGGTTCCCGACGACCTGCTGTTCGTCTACAACTTCGCCCGCGCCGAACAGCCGCGCCTGCTGCGCCTGGCCGCGGGGCGGGGCGTCGTGCTGCGCGACCAGATGGAGAGGCTGCTGCGCGACCTCGCGTCCAGTCTGCCCGGGATGTTCGACGGCGACGAGTTCCAGCGCCGGCTCGAGCTCGCGGTCGAGGACCTCAAGGCGAGGCAGCAGGAGCTGATCAAGGGGTTCGAGCACCGCGTCCGCGAGGCGGGGTTCACGCTGGTGCAGGTGCAGGTCGGCTCGGTCACGCGGCCCGAGATCCTGCCGACGGTCGAGGATCGTCCGGTCACCCTGGACAAGCTGCAGAGCCTGGCCGAGGAGGGGAAGGTCGACCGCGAGCGCGCCGCCGAGCTGGAGCGCGGGCACGGCAA
>DAIDOU010000334.1 GCA_027458945.1 Acidobacteriota bacterium | reverse complement strand
TACCTGCAAGGTTCCGAGTTCGTCTTCGCCGGCTCGGCCCGCGACGGCAAGAGCGCGGTGGAGAGGTTCACGAAGCTCAGCCCGGACATCGTCCTCCTCGACATCGTGATGCCCGAACAGGGCGGCCCGGAGACGCTCAAGCAGATCCTGGCGATCGACCCCGACGCGACGGTCGCCATGATCAGCTCGCTGGTCGGGGACGACGTGGTCAACGAGTGCACGAGCCTGGGCGCGAAGTCGTACCTGAAGAAACCGTTCACCAAGGACGGGCTGCTCGGTTTCCTGCGAGCGCTGGCCGGACCCGACTGACGCGGGCGCGGCCCGCGGCCGCCGCCGCGCCTTATTACGCCACGCGGATGAACTGCATCAGAGCGCGCTTCGCCCGCACCTCGTCGAGCTCCGTCGCGTGCAGGTCGGCGCGCAGGTTGACCTGGCCGAGGATCGTCTGGATGAAGACCCGGAAGCAGTCGAAGTTGCTGGCGATGTCCTCACAACGCATGGGATCGGCGAACCTTTCCTCTCGCAGCGCGCGCATCTCGCGGCAGAAGTGCTCGAACGGCTCGTGGTCGGAGTAGCGCACGAACTGCATGCTCAGGTTCTCGAAGTAGGTGAGGAAGTCCAGCAGTCCCCGGTACGCCAGTCGCTTCCTCTCGGCGGGAGCCGCCGAGGCCAGGAACTCGGTCACGTGGCCGAGCACCTCGCTGAACAGCCAGAGGTCCTCGCGCAGGCGCAGCGACTGTTGCCGGCGCATGACGCTGCTCGGGAAGATGTCCTTGTCCGCGGTGCCGGGCAGCGTCACGCCGACGACCGCGACGACCGCCTGCTCGAGCAGCGCCGTGAGCAGCCCGTGGGCGGCCTCCAGCGATCCCCGCATCCGCTTGACGTTGGCGGTCTGCGTGAAGTCGAGCAGGAAGACCTCGAACGCCTTCCGCGCCTCGACCTGGAGCTCGAAGCAGAAGCCGTCGATCCGCGCGCGCAGCTCGTCCTCGACCCGCGTGGCGTTGTCCTGCGAAAAGAACCGCTCGGGGAACGCCCGCTCCAGGAACGGCCGCAGGATCACGAAGTCGCTGCGCAGAAGCGTCAACAACGGCAGGGCATCGAGGAGCTCGTCGCGGTTGTTGCTGCCGACCTCCACCCAGCTCAGCACCCTGAGGTGGCGGGTGAGGATCGAGAGAACGAGGGCCATCGCGCGCCGGAGGCGCTCGGAGCCGCACTCGACCACGGCGCGGCGGAGCACCGGGTGCGTGAGGCGCTCGGCGAACAGGAACACCGGGCGGGCGCGGACCGGGCTGAAGAAGCGGTTGTGCACCATCAAGGTGCGGAACTGTTGCCCGAGCGCGCGGAACGTCGCCAGCGTGACGGTGTTGGCCGTTCGCAGCCCGGCCGCCAGCGTCGCCAGGCTCTGGAGCCCCTCGAGCAGCAGGTAGAGGCTGTCTCGCCAGGTCTTCTGGCTCGAGTATTCGGAGAGTAGAGCGTCGCGGGCCGCGTCGCCGGCCCATTCGGTCTCCACGTAGCTCCGGAAGGCGAGGAGGTTGGCGTCCGACTCGTCCATGATCCCGCGGCCGAGCTGGACGAGGCGCCTGAACTGGCGCTCCGCAAGCGCCACCTCGGTGGCGAGGTTGTCCTGGAACGCCACCGGCCGGCTCGACCGCGCCGGGTGGTTCTCCAGGTTGAAGAAGCGCTCGATCGCCTTGAGGTGCGTCTCGAACTGGACGAGCCTGTCCCAGGCCTCCGAGGGGAACGCGGGGCCGCGCCCCGGCTCCTCGCTCGCGCCGCGCGCACCGGTCGGATCCGGGTCTCCTCGCAGCGGTCCGCGCGTCACCTCTTCCCCCCCTGGGCACGAACTTCCACACGGTCATGGTATCCCCACCTCGGGACGTGGGAATCGGACCTGTGCTGCCGGTCTTGCCGGTGTCAGGCTCCGGCGCGTGTCAGCCCATCACCTAGAGCCCGTCAGCTGCGGGACGACACCGGGCCTCGCCGGGGGAGCGAGGGCGCCCGCGGCCGGTCAATCGACGAGGCCCTCCTTGACCGCGTAGTACGCCATCTCGCTGTTGTTCCGCAGGTTCAGCTTGCCCAGGACGCGCGAGCGGTAGGTGCTCACCGTCTTCGGGCTGAGCCGGAACTCCTCGGCGATCTCTTTCACCGTCTTGCCCCGCGCGATCAGGCAGAGCACCTGCAGCTCGCGGTCGGACAACGTCTCGTGGGGCGCCTGCCGGGCACGTCCCTGCACCTCGAACGCCAGGCTCTCGGCCGCGCGCATGCTGACATAGCGGCCGCCGGAGGCGACCTTCTGCACGGCGCTGACGAGCTCTTCCGGGCCGCTGTCCTTGACCAGGTAGCCGGC
>DAIDOU010000333.1 GCA_027458945.1 Acidobacteriota bacterium | reverse complement strand
CACGGTCGTCATCTTCGACCGCATTCGCGAGCGCCTCAAGCTCGAGCGCGGCAAGCCGCTGATCACGGTCATGGACGAAGCGATCAACGCGACGCTGTCGCGGACGATCATCACCTCCGGCCTGACGTGGGCCGTCGTCCTGGCGCTCTTCATCTTCGGGGGCGACGTCATCAACACCTTCGCGTTCGTGCTCGTGATCGGCATCGTGGTCGGCACCTACTCCTCGATCTACATCGCCTCCCCGATCGCCCTCGGGATGTCGAACTGGCTCGATAAGCGCAGGGCGGCGAACCGGCGGCGCAAGTAGGAAGACCGTGGTCCGGGGTCCGTGGCCCGGGCACCGGGAAGACAAGGGCACGCAAACCGGGCCGGCGCACGCCGGCCCGTTCCTTCTGCCGGAGCAGGGGAGCGGAGGGGCAGAGGAGCGGAGGCAGTGAAGAGTTGACACGAAAAGTGAAGAGATGGTGAAAGGGAATAGGGAAGAGGGCCAGATAGAGACCAAGACAGGACGGAAGCGAGGGCCGGCCTGCTCTCCAGGTCCTTGATTCTTTTCTCTGCTCCTCAGCACCACTGCTCGGCGACGTCTCGGTTTTCCCTTTGCCCTTTCCCCTCTTCCCTTTCACCGTCGGTGCGGTCCACGGACCACGGACCACGGGCCACGGACCACGGCATTTTTCGCTCTGCCAGTACAATAGGTGGGTGACGGAGCCGCTCCCCCGCTTCGAGGACATCCTCGAAATCGTGTCGGGCTACAACCCCGACTGCGACGAGGACCTGCTGCGGCGCGCCTACGTCTACTCCGCGATGGCCCACCGCGGCCAGGTACGGGTGTCTGGCGAGCCGTACCTCGTGCACCCGCTGGAGGTGGCGCGGATCCTCGCCGAGATGCACCTCGACGAGGTGGCGATCGCCACCGGGCTGCTCCACGACCTGCTCGAGGACACGTGGGTGAGCGAGGAGGAGCTCGAGAGGCAGTTCGGCGAGCGCATCACCGGCCTGGTCAAGGCGCTCACCAAGATCACGACGATGGAGCAGTCGTACGCCGCGCGCGAGGCCGCGCAGGCCGAGAACGTGCGCCGCATGCTGCTGGCCTCGATCGCCGACGTGCGCGTGATCCTGGTCAAGCTCGCCGACCGCCTGCACAACATGCGGACGCTCGGCTTCCTGCCCGAGGACCGGCGCAAGCGGATCGCCGCCGAGACGATGGAGATCTACGCGCCGATCGCTCACCGGCTCGGCATGGGGCGGATGAAGGCCGAGCTCGAGGACCTGGGACTGTCGTACCAGCACCCGGAGGACTACCGCCGCCTGAGCGAGGAGCTGCGGCAGCGCGAGGAGGTGGCGGCCTCGCTGATCGCCCAGATCCGCGAGACGATCACCGGGATCCTGGAGGAGAACTCGATCCCGGCCGAGGTGAAGGGCCGGATCAAGCACCTGTTCTCGATCTGGACAAAGCTTCGCCGCCAGGGGATCGGCCTCGACCGCGTCTACGATTTCCTCGCCTTCCGGCTGGTTGTCGACACGGTGCCGCACTGCTACGCCGCCCTCGGCTTGATCCACCAGCTGTGGCGGCCGGTGCCGGGCCGCATCAAGGACTACATCGCGATGCCGAAGCCGAACGCGTACCAGTCGCTGCACACCTCGGTGATCGGGCCCGAAGGGCAGCCGTTCGAGGTCCAGATCCGGACCCGCGACATGGACGAGATCGCCGAGCGCGGCATCGCGGCGCACTGGCTGTACAAGGAGGGCCGCGGGCCGGGCCACGACGCCGAGCGGGTGTCGTGGCTGCACGGCCTCGTCGAGGGGCACCAGGAGAACCCGCGCGACTTCCTGAACTCCCTCAAGCTCAACCTCTACCCCGAGGAGGTCTACACCTTCACCCCCAAGGGGGAGGTGTTCGCGTTCGCGCGCGGGGCGACCCCGATCGACTTCGCCTACCGGGTCCACACCGAGGTCGGCCACCACTGCGTCGGCGCTCGCATCAACGGCAAGCTGGTGCCGCTGCGCACCCCGCTCGCCAACGGCGACATCGTCGAGATCCTCACCTCGACGAGCCAGGTCCCGAGCCGCGACTGGCTCGACATCGCGGTGACCGGGCGGGCGCAGAACAAGATCCGCGCCTGGCTCAACCGCGGCGAGAAGGAGGAGGCGGTCGAGGCGGGCAAGCGCCTGTTCGACCGCGAGTGCCGCAAGCTGGGCCTGGCGGTGAAGGAGTTCCGCGACGACGGGCGGATGGCGAAGCTCGCCTCCGACCACGGCTTCGGCAAGGAGGAGGACCTCCTCGCCGCGATCGGCTTCGGCCGCCTCGCACTGCGCGACGTGCTGGCGCCGTACGCGCGCACGAAGGCCCCGGCCCC
>DAIDOU010000332.1 GCA_027458945.1 Acidobacteriota bacterium | reverse complement strand
CGAGCGCGCCGCCGAGCCGCGACCGGCCGGCCACGCCGCCGGCCTCGGCGACCGCGTCGAGGCGCTCGAGGCCCGCGTGGCGGAGCTGACCGACCGGCTGGAACGGCTCCTCGCCCGGCTCGGCGCCGAGCCGTGAGCGCGACTCCCGGCAACCGGGCCGGGAGCGGGCCACCGGGTTCGTTTCGTTTGACGGCACCACGCCCGGCTGCTATGCTGCACGGTCCCCAAAGAGGGGATGCGTGTGCTCCGGATCGACCTGACCCATGCCGACACCGAGCCGCTGGATTTCAGCGAGCGACCGGTGATCCCACCCGCCGCCGGCGGGGAGGACGTGGTGTCGGTCGACCCGGTGGAGCTGTCGGGCCACGTCGAGCGCTCGGACCGGGGCTTCCTGCTCGAGGGCCGCGTCGCCGGCCACGCGCGCCTGCGTTGCGGCCGTTGCCTGACTGAGTTCGACTTCTCGTTCGCCGAGCCGGTCGAGCTGCACCTGTTGCCGGTCGCGACCGCGCCGCAGGACGACGAGAAGCGCCTCGGACGCGGCGACCTCGAGGTCCGGTTCTTCGCCGAGCCGGTGGTGGACCTGACGGAGCTGGCGGCCGAGCAGTTCGGGCTCGTCGTTCCGATGAAGCCGTTGTGCGCCGAGGGGTGCCGTGGCATCTGCCCGACGTGCGGCGCGAACCTCAACCTGGGGGCGTGCTCGTGCCCCCCACCGAATCAAGATGATCGTCTCGCGCCGCTGGCGGAGTGGCGGCCGAGCGAGTAACGCGGGAGGTCGTTCCGATGCCCAACCCAAAGAGCCGTCATTCCAAGGCGCGCCGCGACAAGCGGCGAGCGCATGATCACCTGGCCGAGCCGGCCCAGTCGGTGTGCCCGAACTGCTTCCAGCCGAAGCAGCCGCACCGGGTGTGCTCGCACTGCGGCATGTACGAGGGCCGTCAGGTCCTGCACGTCGAGGAGATCGCCTGACCCAGGCCGGGGCATGACCGAGACGGTTTCGGTCGCGGTGGCCCTGATCGCTCCGGGGACGGGTACGCCTCGGCGGCCGAACGGGGCGCTGAAGGGAGCCGAACGTGCATGACCGGCACGCGCTGACGGCGCGGATCGCGGGCTTGGGCACTTGCCTTCCGGACAAGGTGCTCACCAACCAGGACTTCGAGCGGATGGTGGACACCTCCGACGAGTGGATCGTGACGCGGACCGGGATCCGCGAGCGCCACGTCGTGAGCGAAGGCGAGAGCGTCGCCACGATCGCGGTCGAGGCGGGGAAGCGCGCGCTGGCCGACGCCGGCGTCGCGCCCGAGGACGTCGAGCTGCTCGTGCTCGCCACCGCGACGGTCGAGCAGCCGATCCCCGCCACGGCGGCGATCATCCAACCGGCGCTCGGGATCAAGAACGCGACCTGCTTCGACATCGCCGCCGCCTGCTCCGGCTTCCTGTACGCCCTGCACGTGGCGCGGCAGTTCATCATCACCGGCGAGGTGAAGACCGCGATGGTGATCGGCGCCGAGACGCTCTCCCGCTACACCGACTACACCGACCGCGGCACCTGCATCCTGTTCGGCGACGGCGCCGGCGCCGCCGTCCTCCAGGCCGCGCCGGCGGGCGAGGGGATCCTGCGCTCCGCGCTGCACACCGACGGCACCTACGCCGACTTCATCCAGATGCCCGGCGGCGGCAGCAAGTACCCGCCGAACGTCAAGGAGTACATCGACGAGAAGCTGCCGTTCATCAAGATGCGGGGGAACGAGACGTTCAAGGTGGCGGTGCGTTCGCTCACCGACGTCTGCCAGGAGGTCCTCGCCGGGGCCGGTGTGACCGTGGACCGCGTCAACCTGTTCGTCCCGCATCAGGCCAACCTCCGCATCATCGCGGCGGTGGGGGAGCGGCTCGGGTTGCCCGCGGAGAAGACCTACCTGAACCTCGAGCGCATCGGCAACACCTCCTCCGCCTCGATCCCGCTCGCGATGCGGGAGGCGATCGACCGCGGCGTGCTCAAGCGCGGCGACCTCGTCCTCCTCGCCGCGTTCGGCGGCGGTCTCACGTGGGCCGCCACGCTGTTGCGGTACTGACGCGGGGCGCGGCGCGGCGAGCGCAGGGGGACGAGACGATGGGCCAGGTCGCGTTCATCTTTCCGGGGCAGGGGAGCCAGTTTGCCGGGATGGGGAACGACCTCGCCCGGCGCTACCCCGAGGCGCGCGAGGTGTTCGAGCGCGCCGACGCGGCGCTCGGGGAGCCGCTCTCGGCGCTGTGCTTCGCTGGCCCGGAGGAGCAGCTCAGGCTCACCGCCAACACCCAGCCCGCGATCCTCACCGTCTCGCTGGCCGCGCTCGCCGTGCTGCGCGCCCGCGGGGCCCGCTGCGACGGCGTCGCCGGGCACTCCCTCGGCGAGTACACCGCCGTCGGCGCGGCCGGCGGCCTGCCGGTCGAGGCGCTGGTGCGCACCGTGCGGCGGCGCGGCGAGCTGATGCAGGACGCGGTCCCGGTCGGCGTCGGGGCGATGGCGGCCGTGCTCGGGCCGGCGCGCGACGTCGTGGAGGCGTGCTGCCGCGAGGCCAGCGCCCCGGGCGCCGAGGTCGTCGCGGCCAACTTCAACGCCCCGGAGCAGACCGTCATCGCCGGCCACGCGGCGGCGGTGGCACGCGCCGGCGAGCTCCTCGCGGCCCGCGGCGCCAAGCGCGTGGTGCCGCTGCCGGTCTCGGCGCCGTTTCACTCCCCGCTGATGGCGCCGGCGCGCGAGGCCCTCGCGCCGGTGCTCGCGGCGCTGCCGTTCGCGGAACTGGCGGCGCCGCTGTACAACAACGTCGATGCGGTGCCGGCGACCGCCGGCGCGGCGGTGCGCGACGGCCTCGTGCGCCAGGTCGACGCGCCGGTACGCTGGGTCGAGCTGGTCGAGCGCATGGCCGCGGACGGCTTCGACACGTTCGTCGAGATCGGGCCGGGAAGCGTGCTCTCCGGCCTGGTGCGGCGGATCGTTCGCTCGGCCGCCACCGTGCAGGTCGGCACGGCGGAGCAGGTCGAGGCGTATCTCGAGAAGGCAGTGCAGAGTTGAGAGTTGAGAGTGACGAGTTGCAGAAAGAGGGGAAAAGGGAAGAAGGCAAAGGGAAAAGGAACGACAGCGATGGGCTTCTTTCTTCCCTTTTCCATTTACCCTTTTCCCTTTGACCTTTTTCGAAGAGTTGAGAGTGAAGAGTCGGGGAAGACGGTAAGAGGGAAGAGGGAAAAGGGAAGAGGGACGACAGCGATGGGTTTTGTCTTCCCTTTCCCCTTTCCCCTTTCCCCTCTCCCCTTTTCCCTTTGACCTAAACTGTCAACCTGACGCACCGGAGGAGGAGACCATGGCAGGGACCCTGCAGGGCAAGGTGGCGATGGTGACCGGGGCCGCGACCGGGATCGGCGCCGCGTGCGCCCGGGCGCTGGCGCGCGAGGGCGCGGTGGTGGCGTGCACCTCGCTGCCGACCGACCCGACCCAATCGGTGGCGGACCAGATCACGGCGGCCGGTGGCCGGGCGATCGTCAAGTCGCTCAACGTCACCGACCCCGAGGCGTGCCAGCGGGTGGTCGAGGAGATCGCCGCCGAGCTTGGCGGGCTGCACATCCTCCTCAACAACGCCGGGATCACCGACGACGGCCTGTTCATGCGCATGAAGCCCGAGTCGTGGCGCAAAGTGCTCGCGGTCAACCTCGACGGCGCCTTCAACGTGACGCAGCCGGCGGTCAAGGTGATGGTGAAGCAGCGCGAGGGCCGCATCATCAGCATCTCCTCGGTGGTCGGCCTGATGGGCAACCCCGGCCAGGCCAACTACTCTGCCTCCAAGGCGGGGATCATCGGGTTGACCAAGTCGCTCGCCCGCGAGCTCGGCAGCCGCAACATCACCGCGAACGCGATCGCGCCCGGCTACATCCAGACCCCGATGACCGACAAGCTCAACGAGGAGCAGAAGAAGGCGCTGCTCGCCAACCTCGCGATCCCGCGCCTCGGCACCCCCGACGACATCGCCGGGGTGGTGCTGTTCCTCGCGGGGCCGGACGGCGCGTATGTCACCGGAGAGGTGATCAACGTCTCCGGCGGCCTCTACATGTAGCTTCCCTTGCGCCGCGAATCTCGGACCATCCGCTGCGTTGCGCTCACCCCGCGCGCATCCTCACATACCCTCCGGGTATGCTCCGGTGCGGCGGGGATCGCGCGCCTTGCGGCTGGCCCAATCTTCGCGGCGCGGGCTACGCGCCGTCCGCCTCGGCCCTGCCTCCGCCAACGGCGGCAGCGCGGCTACACGCCGCGAGAAGCGAGGCCCTGCCTTCGAAGGAGGGTGGCCTTCGGATGAGGCGCTCGAGGCCGCGCGGCCTGCGGCCGGCGCGGCCGCGCTGGACGCCGGCAGCGCATCTGCGGTCTGCATCGTGGCGTTCCCTGACCCCTGATCCCTGACCGTTGTCTTGACCGGCCACCGGCCGCTGGTCACCGGCCACGCCTTTGCCGTTCCATGCCACAATCCGGCCACCAAGGGGGTGGCCATGTCGGAGTTGAGGTTCGTCCACGTCGAGGCGGGGCGGGGGATGCGCCGGGTCGGCTCGCTCGAGGAGGCGGTCGCGGCGCGCGCCGGCGGCGGGTAC
>DAIDOU010000331.1 GCA_027458945.1 Acidobacteriota bacterium | reverse complement strand
TGCTGCAACTTGGCCCACTGCTCGGGGTTGAGCACCTCGCGCACCTTGAGCAGCATGTCGAACCGTTCGCTCTCGAGCTTGACGCGGGCCTGCTGCAGCGCGGCGAACGCGTCGCGCACCTTGCCCGGCATGAACGGCTCGGCGTCCGCCGCGGCGCGCAGGTCGATCTCGGCCTTCTCGACGGTGGCCTTGAGGTCGACCATGCGCAGGGCGAACGCGTAGGTGGCCGCGTCGAGTTGCTTGATCTGGTCCGGCGAGAGGGCGAGCTTGGCGGCGACGATCGGCCGCTCCCACCACCGCCCCGGCGGCACGTTGAACGGTTGCGCGGCCGCGCTCCCTGCCGCAAGCATCAGGCCCACGCCTACGACCCAGCCCATCGTCGACTTCTTCATGTTCTTCATCGTGATCAGCTCCCTTCACCGCCCGTCGCCGGTATCGGCGCCACGGTGTTCACCACGTCCTCAGGGGCCACCGCCGCCAGCGGGTCCTGCGCCAGGATCGCGTCGACCTGGACGAGGACGGCGTCGGGATTGAGTTTCGGTGCGGGCGCACGGCGCAGCAGCGGCAGCAGCGCGAGCACGACGACCGCGGCGGCGGCGGCCCAGCGCAGCCAGTGGCGGCGGCTCGAGCCGCCCCACGCGGCCAGCGCACCTTCGCGCACCCGGCGCCGCGTCGCCTCGGCCGGCTCCGCGCCCGCCGCCTCTACCGCCGCCAGGAACGCGTCGCGCCGGCGGCGGCACGCCACGCACGAGGCCAGGTGCTGGGCAGCCTCCGCCGGCAACGTCTCGCCGGCCAGCGCGAGGTCCAGCTCCTCATCGCGCAGATGTTCGATCGTCATGGCTTTGCCTCCTCGACCGCGGCGCGCACCCGATGCACCGCGCGGTGCAGGTGGGTCTTCACGGTGCCGACGTCGACCGACAGCGCGCCGGCGATCGCTTCCAGGTCCAGCCCGGCGAAGAACCGCAGCGCGAAGACCTCCTGCTGCCGGCGCGGCAGCCGGGCGACCTCGCGCCGCAGGGCGACGACGGCCTCGCGGGCCATCGCGACCCGGTCCGGCGCGGGCTCGGACGAGGAGACGAGATCGAGCGGGTCGGTGGCGTCCTCGTCCGGCGTCTCGAGCGCCAGGAACGGCACCAGCCGACGGCGGCGCAGCCGGTCACGGCACAGGTTCACCGCGATCGCGGCGAGCCAGGCCCCGAAGCTCCCGTCGCCGCTGAAGCCCGGCAGGCTTCTGAGGGCGCGCAGCAACGTCTCCTGGACCGCGCCCTCGACGTCCTCGCCCCGGGGCAGCAGCCTCCGGCAGATCCGGAAGACCGGGAGCTCGTGCCGCTCGAGCAGGGCGCCCGCGGCGTCGCGGTCGCCGCGGCGCGCCAGCTCGACCAGCTCCCGCTCGTCGTCGTGCCCCAAGGACGTCTCCCGCCGTGCGACGCTCGCCATGGTTGCGATGACGAGCGCGAACCGACGAGGTTGACAATAGCGCAACCGGGAAGGCACTCTGACCGCAGTGGGACAACTGCGACTGGCCACGTCGTGGGGAGAACTTCGTCTGGCCGGCGGCTCGCGCGCCGGCGAGGCCTCACTGGTGCTGCTGCCGCAGCTCCGGCTCGCGCTCGATGCCGGGCGGCCGGCGCGGGCGCTGGTGCCGCTCGGCGACGTGGTGATCTCGCACGGGCACATGGACCACGTCCTCGGCTTGCCCGCCTGGGCGAGCCAGCGCCAGCTCAACGGGATCCCGGGCGGGCGGGTCTACGTCCCGCGGTCGATCGCCGAGGGCGTCGCCGCTCTGCTCGCCACCTGCGCCCGGCTCGAGGGCGGCCGGCCGTACGACGTGGAGGTCATCCCGGTGGCGCCGGGAGAGGTGCGGCCGCTGCGCCGCGGCTTCGAGGTGCGCTTCTTTTCGACCTCGCACTGGGTGGAGACGCTGGGGTGCTGCGTCGAATGGGTGCGCCGCCGACTCCGGCCGGAGCTGGCCGGTCTCGCTCCCGACGAGCTGCGGCGCCGGCAGGCGGCGGGTGAGACGGTCACCGAGGACGTGCGCACACCGCTCGTCGCCTACCTCGCCGACACCGGACCCGAGGTGTTCGCGGCCGAGCCGTGGCTGGCCGAGGTCGAGGTCCTGGTGGTCGAGTGCACGTTCCTGCGGCCGTCCGAACTCGAGCGGGCGCGCAAGTTCGGCCACATGCACCTCGACGACCTGGTGGAACGAGCGCCCGCGCTGCGCAACCGGCACCTGGTGCTGACGCACCTGTCGCGGCGGCACCGGCTGGCGCCGGGCTCGCGCCTGATCCGCGCGGCGCTGGCGCCGCAACTGGCAGCGCAGCTGCACCTGCTCAACGTCGAGTGGGAGTAGCGGCGGCGGCACAGTGACCGCTCGTTTTGTGCAGATTGACGCTGAATTTGGTGTCAGCCTGCACGTTTGCATCTTGACAATCGCATGCGCCTTGGTGAAAATGCGCCCCGTGATACGCCTGGGAGGGCCAATGGACAAGAAGGGGATCCTCGAGCGCTGCAAGAAGGAGGGGGTGCGCTTCCTCCGCCTCACGTTCACGGACATCGACGGCGTCATCAAGAACGTCGAGGTCCCGGCGAACCAGTTCGAGAAGGCACTCGACGGGCAGATCATGTTCGACGGCTCCTCGATCGAGGGGTTCACCCGGATCGAGGAGTCCGACATGCTGCTCAAGCCCGACCTGGCCACGTTCGCGATCTACCCGTGGGCCACGCCGTACGGCAAGGTCGCCCGCCTGGTGTGCGACGTCTACAACACCGACGAGAGCCCGTTCGCGGGCTGCCCCAGGCTCGCGCTCAAGCGGGTCGTGGAGCGCGCCTCCAAGCGCGGCTGGGCGATGATGGCGGGCCCCGAGGCCGAGTTCTTCCTCTTCCGCCGCGACGCGACGGGCCGGCCCAACCACGAGGTGCACGACGTCGGCGGGTACTTCGACCTGACGCCGGTCGACCTCGGCGAGGAGGCGCGCCGCGACATCGTGGAGGTGCTGGAGCGCATGGGGTTCGAGGTCGAGGCGGCGCACCACGAGGTCGCCCCCGGGCAGCACGAGATCGACTTCAAGTACGCCGACGCCCTGGCGACCGCCGACAACATCGTCACCTTCCGTTTCGTGGTCAAGAAGGTGGCGATGGACCACGGCCTGCACGCGACGTTCATGCCGAAGCCGATCTTCGGCGTCAACGGGTCGGGGATGCACACGCACCAGAGCCTGTTCGACCGCAAGGGGACCAACATCTTCTACGACCCCAAGGGACCGTACCAGCTCTCCAAGGTGGCGCGCGGCTACATCGCGGGCATCCTGGAGCACGCCCGCTCTTTCGTGGCGGTCACCAACCCGCTCGTCAACTCGTTCAAGCGCCTGGTGCCGGGGCACGAGGCGCCGATCAACGTCGCCTGGTCGGAGAAGAACCGCTCGCCGCTGGTCCGCGTCCCCGGCCGCCGCGGCACCGGCACCCGCTGCGAGGTGCGCGTCCCCGACCCGTCGTGCAACCCCTACCTGGCGCTCGCCGTGATGCTGGCGTGCGGCCTCGACGGCGTCCACCGCGGCCTCGACTGCGGCGAGCCGGTCAACCGCAACATCTTCGAGATGTCGGAGCGGGA
>DAIDOU010000330.1 GCA_027458945.1 Acidobacteriota bacterium | reverse complement strand
ATCGTGACCAAGGGCGCCTCGGCCGAGGGCTCGGTGATCATCAGCTACTCGGTGGACGGCGAGTACTACCCGACGCTGCGCGCCACGCCGGCGGCCGACCACGCCCCCGGCGACGTCTTCGAGGTCAAGGGCCGCGACGGCCAGGCGGAGCTGCGCATCCCGCAGCCGGCGCACACGTACGCGACGGTCGGGATCATGAACGAGCGCGGGGTCGCGATCGGCGAGACCACGTTCGACGGCCGGCCGGAGCTGCAGAACAAGCGCGGCGGCCTGCGCTACTGGACGCTGATGCAGCTCGCGGTGCAGCGCGCCGCCACGGCGCGCGAGGCGATCAAGGTCATGACCGACTTGGTGGCCGAGTACGGGTACCGCTCCACCGGTGAGACGTTCTCGATCGGCGACCCGAACGAGGCGTGGATCATGGAGATGATCGGGCCCGGGGAGGGTGGCCAGGGCGCCATCTGGGTCGCGGTGCGGGTGCCGGACGGGACGATCGCGGCACACGCGAACAAGTCGCGGATCGGGACGTTCCCGCTGCACGACCCGGAGAACTGCCTGTACTCGCCGAACGTCGTCGAGTTCGCCATCGCGAAGGGCTACTACGACCCGAAGAGCGGCCCGTTCCGCTTCTGCGACGCCTACTGTCCGGCGACGGCGGCCACGCTACGCGCGACCGAGATGCGCGTCTGGTCGGTGTTCCGCCGCGCGGCGCCGTCGCTCGACCTGGCCGCGGACTACGCCCGCGGCGTCGCCGGCGCCAAACCGTTCCCGCTCGCGATCCATCCCGACCGCAAGCTGTCGGTCCAGGACGTGATCGCCCTGATGCGCGACCACTACGAAGGAACGCCGTACGACATGACGAACGGCGTGGACGCCGGCCCCTACGGCTCGCCGATGCGGGTGCGCCCGCTCACGTTCAAGCTCGGCGGGCAGGCGTACGCGTGGGAGCGCCCGATCTCGACGCAGCAGACGGCGTGCTCGTTCGTCGCGGACCTGCGCGCGAAGATGCCCGACCCGCTCACCGGCGTGCTCTGGTACGGGCTCGACGACACCTACACGAGCTGCTACTTTCCGCTCTACGCCGGGATCAGCGAGGTGCCGGCGTCGTACGCCCGCGGCGACCTGCAGACGTTCTCCTGGGACTCGACGTGGTGGGTGTTCAACCTGGTGGCGAACTACGCGCAGCTGAAGTTCTCATACATGGTCAAGGACATCCAGGCCGTGCAGCGGGAGCTCGAGGGGAACTTCTTCGCGCTGCAGCCGGCGATCGAGTCCACCGCTGCGGCGATGGCGACGAAGGACCCGGCCCGCGCCCGCCGCCTCCTCACCGACTACTGCGTCTCGGCCGGGGAGCAGGTGGACCGGCGCTGGCGCGAGCTCGCGGGAAAGCTGTTCGCCAAGTACAACGACGGCTACGTCCAGGACGCGAACGGACAACCGCAGGAGGTCGGCTACCCGGAGCCGTGGCTGCGCGACGTCGTCACGCTGCGGCCGGAGTCGTTCAAGCTGCCGGCCGGGACGCCGGAGGAGAAGCCGCCGGCGCCGTGAGGCGGACGGCGGGACCGCAAAGGCCGGACGGGGTCAGCGCGGCGCGACCGCCTCGCGCCCCGAGGCGAACGCGACGCGGTTGAGCTCGAGGAACTTCTTCGGCACCCGCTGGGCGATGCACGTCCACCAGGCGTCCTCGGGCAGCGGCAGCAGGCGGGAGACCGCGCCGAGCAGCACGACGTTGGCGGCCTTGACGTTGCCGGCCCGCTGCGCGAGCGCCTCGCCCGGTACCGTCACGAGGCGGGCGCCGAGGGCCCCGAAGACGCGAGCGAGGTGCTCGTCGCCGGGGTACTTGGAGGTCCCGGACGCCACCGTCACCGGGACGATCTCCATGTCGTTGACCACCGCGGTGCCGCCGCGGCGCAGGAACGGCGCGAAGCGCAGCGCCTCCATCTTCTCGAACGAGAGCAGGACGTCGGCCTCGCCGGCGCCGACGAGCGGCGAGGACACCCTCTCGCGGTCCCAGCGCACGTGCGAGGCGACGCTGCCGCCGCGCTGCGCCATGCCGTGCACCTCCGACTTCTTGACGTCGAAGCCGGCCGCGAGCCCGACCTCCGCGAGGATGTTGCTCGCGAGCAGCGTCCCCTGGCCGCCGACGCCGACGAGGACGAACGAGTAGCGGGTTGGCTCGGGCATGGCTCAGTTCCCTCCGTCGATCGGCGTGGAGCAGGAGGCAGGCTGATGCTCGTGCGCCTGGCGCATCTGGTCGCGCGTCGGGATCGCGTCGTGCGGGCACAGCTGCGCGCAGACCTCGCAGCCGGTGCACTGGTCGGGATCGATCAGCGCCAGCGGCTTGCCCGACTTCGCGTCCATCTCCTCGCTCTTGAGGATCGCGGGGCAGCCGATGCGGAAGCAGATCCCGCACCCGGTGCACGCCTCCGCGACGACCTCGAGCGGCACCCATTGCTTGCGGATCTCGGGCAGCAGCGCGCACTCGCGCCGCGCCACGAGCACGGCCGGGCGGTCGTGCGCCATCAGCTCCTTGTACGCCTTCTCCAACCCCTCCACGTCGTAGGAGTCCACCGTGGCGACGTCGGTGATGCCGAGCGCGCGCACCAGCGGCTCGAGCTCGATGCGGCCCGCCTCCTGGTGCTGCAGCGTGAGACCGGTGCCGGGGTTCGACTGGTGGCCCGTCATCGCCGTCGTGCGGTTGTCGAGGATGATCGTGAGCACGTTGGAGCGGTTGTAGGCGACGTTGGCGAGGGCGGGGAGGCCGGTGTGGTAGAACGTCGAGTCCCCGATCACCGCCACCATGCGCTCGCCGAGGCCGGCCTTGGCGGCCCCGTGGGCGACGCCGATGCCGGCGCCCATGCAGCCGCACGAGTGGATCGCCGACAGCGGCGGCAGGAGACCGAGCGTGTAGCAGCCGATGTCGCCGGCGACCGCCGCCTTCTTCTTCGAGAGTAGCTGGAAGACGCCGCGGTGCGGGCAGCCGGCGCACAGCACCGGCGGGCGCGCCGGCAGCTCGGGCAGGTCGAGCGCCGCCGCCGCGACCGGCGCCCGGTCGACCGGGAGCCCGGCGGCGGCGGCCGCGGCGCGGACCACGGTCGGGTCGAGCTCGCCGCAGAGCGGGAAGATCGACTTGCCCTCGCAGGCGAGGCCGAGGAGGCGGATCGCGTCCTCGAGCACCGGGTCGAGCTCCTCGACGACGACGAGACGCTCGACGCCGGCGGCGAACGCGCGGATGAGCCGCTCGGGGAGCGGGTAGACCATGCCGAGCTTGAGGACCGAGGCGTTCGGCAGCACCTCGCGCGCGTACTGGTACGCGACGCCGGCGGTGACCACGCCGACCTTGCGGTCGCGCCACTCGATGCGGTTGAGTGGCGTCTTCTCGGCCCACGCGGCCACGTCCGCGGCGCGCTGCTCGACGAGCGGGTGGCGGGCGCGGGCGTTGGCGGGGACCATCACGTACTTGGCCGCGTCGCGGGGGAACTTCTTGCGCCGCGGTTCGACCTCGGCGCGCTCGCCGAGCTCGACCGGGGTCGAGGAGTGGTTGGTGCGGGTCGTGGTGCGCAGCAGTACCGGTGTGTCGAACCTCTCCGAGAGGTCGAACGCGGCGATCGTGAAGTCCTTGCACTCCTGCGAGTCCGACGGTTCCAGGCAGGGGACGCGGGCGAACTGTGCGAAGCGGCGGTTGTCCTGCTCGTTCTGCGACGAGTGCATGCCGGGGTCGTCGGCCGAGACGATCACGAGGCCGGCCTCGGCGCCGGTGAACGAGGCGTAGAAGTACGAGTCGGCGGCCACGTTGAGGCCGACGTGCTTCATCGCCGCCAGCGCGCGCCGGCCGGCGTACGCCGCGCCGATCGCCACGTCGACGGCGACCTTCTCGTTGGTGGACCACTCGCAGTAAACGTGCGGGAAGCGCGCCAGCTCCTCGAGGATCTCGGTGGACGGCGTGCCGGGGTAGGCCGCGGCGAGGTGGACCCCGGCCTCCCAGGCGCCGCGGGCGATCGCTTCGTTGCCGGAAAGCATGCGCTTCATTGCAACTCCTCCTCGGGGTTCGTCACGGGGTGGTCCCGGTGCGTCACCGCCGCGCCGATTCTACCTGGCAGCCGCGGCGCCGGAGCAGGCACACACGGCACGGGGGCGACTTGCGGCGTCGCCCCCGGGGTTGCGGAAGAGAGAAACTCCCCGGCGGGGCGGTGGGAACCGAATGTCGGATGACTTGGGGGGGAGATCCAACGGCGGTACCCTGCGGGGCGCCCCACCGGGGAAGTTCTGTTGTCAATCTCACTGTCCGGCCCGCACCCGGCATGTGTCGCCGGAAAACAACGTGAAGGCCTTCACATGGCCAAGCTAACACCTCGTGATCTCAAATGCAAGCCCCCGGGCTGCAGCGAGCCCGCAGGTGCTCGTCGGTAGAAGAGCCGCGGGGCCGAAGAGCAGAGGAGCAGAGGAGCGGGG